>JASBVU010000340.1 GCA_029960905.1 Thermoanaerobacterium sp. | reverse complement strand
GATTAAATATTTTGATAACTGGTGGTGCAGGTTTTATTGGCAGCAATTTAATAGAAAGATTAATTCAACAAAATCATAATGTTATAATGATAAAGCGAAAATCTACTAATCTATTTAGATTAAAATCAGTAATAGACAAAATAAAAATATATGAATCAGATATTTCAGATATAAATTCACTATCTAAAATATTTGAAAAAAACAAAATTGATATGATATATCATTTAGCAACGTTTTATAAGTCTAGTCACATTGTTGATGACATTAATCCTATGATAAATACAAATATTCTAGGATTAATAAATTTATTAGAATTATGTAAAAAATACAGTGTAAAAAAAATTATAAATACCGGAACATGTTTTGAATATAAGTTCAATAAGAACTTATTAAATGAGGAAGATGATTTATCACCATGGAATCTATATGCCTTAACAAAAATTACATCAGAGAACATTATAGATTACTATAGCAAGGAAAATGGGATAAGAGCTGTGACTTTGCGATTATTTCCACCGTATGGGCCAAAAGATAATATTAACAAACTTATACCTTATATAATAATAAAAGCATTAAAAAATGAGAAGATAGAAATAACCAAAGGTGAACAAAGATGGGATTATATATTTGTTGATGATATAATTGATGCTTATCTAAAATTATTAACATATATGCCTAATGGACATGAAGTATATAATGTAGGAACAGGTACAACTAAAAGCATTAAAAATATTATTGAAACTATATCAACGATATTAAATAAAAAGTTAAGTGTTGAGTATGGTGCAAAAGAATACAGAAAAAATGAAATATTTTATATGAAGGCTGATATAACTAAAATAAAAAATACATTAGGATGGTTTCCAAAAACAAATTTATATGATGGATTAACAAAAACATTAAATTATTATCGAGAGGAGACAAACTTATGATAGATGGTGTAATAGTAAAACCTCTTAAAAAAATACCAGATGAACGTGGTTGCATTTTTCACATGCTGCGAAATGACTATCCAGAATTTGAACAATTCGGAGAAATATATTTTTCAATGGTTTATCCAAATGCTATAAAAGCGTGGCATCTGCATAAAAAGATGATATTAAATTATGCAGTAATAAGTGGCATGATTAAATTAGTCTTATATGATGACAGAGAAAATTCTCCTACAAAAGGAGAATTAATGGAGATATTTACTGGAGAACAAAATTATTGTTTAATTAAAATACCAAGTGGAATATGGAATGGTTTTAAAGGAATTGGTGATAAACCTGCAATAGTTGCCAATTGTGCTACAATACCACATGATCCAGAAGAGATAGTTCGTATATCACCATTTACAGACAAAATACCGTACAATTGGGAGATTAAACATGGATAAAAATGTATTTTCTAAAATCTATAAAAACAAAAAAGTCCTTGTAACAGGTCATACAGGTTTTAAAGGCTCATGGTTAACCTTATGGTTAAAAGAATTAGGAGCAGATGTATTAGGCTATTCATTAGAACCACCAACAGAACCAAATCTTTTTACAGTTTTAGAATTAGAAAAAGAAATAAATCATATTATAGGTGATATACGTGATGGAGAAAAACTATATAAAGTATTTCAAGAATTCAAGCCGGAAATAGTATTTCATTTAGCAGCACAACCATTAGTAAGATTATCATATAAAGAACCAAAATTAACATATGAAACAAATATAATTGGAACAGTCAATCTGTATGAATGTATAAGAAAAGTAAAAGGCGTAAAAGCGGTTATTACAATAACTACAGATAAATGTTACGAAAATAAAGAGTGGGTATATGGGTATAGAGAAAATGATCCTATGGGTGGATTTGATCCATATAGTTCAAGCAAAGGATGTGTAGAACTAATAACATCTGCATATCGAAACTCATATTTTCAAGATATGGGAATTGCTATATCATCCGTAAGAGCAGGTAATGTAATAGGCGGTGGAGACTGGGCAGAAGACAGATTAATACCTGATTGTGCTAGATCATTATCACAAAATAAAGAAATAGTCATTAGAAATCCATTAGCGATAAGACCATGGCAGCATGTATTAGAGCCATTATCAGGATATTTATGGCTTGGAGCATTAATGCTTCAAGATAAAGAGAAATATAGCAGTGGATGGAACTTTGGGCCTAACGACGAAGATGTGTTAACAGTTGAAGAAGTGATTAAAGAAGTAATATCTAATTGGGGCAGGGGAAGTTATACCATTGACAAATCAAATCATCCACATGAAGCAAAATTATTACGATTGGACATAAGTAAAGCAAGATATGAATTAAAATGGACACCTGTTTACAATGTATACGAAGCAATTGAAAAATCAATAAAATGGTATAAGGCATATTATGAAGGGAAAACAGAAATGAAAGATTTTACAATAGATCAGATTAATGAATACATAGAAAAAGCAAAAGCAAAAAAATTAATTTGGTGTGAGGTGTAACATGGACTTATCTAATGAAAGAGAACAAATATTTAAGGAAGTAAAGAACTACTATCGAGAGATTAAAAATAAAGAGAAATCTTTTATCCCAGGTGAAACTTATATACCACCATCTGGCAAAGTTTTAGATGAAGATGATTTAATAAACTTGATTGACGCATCACTTGATATGTGGTTAACATCAGGTAGATACGCTAAAGAATTCGAAAAACAATTTGCAGAGTTTTTAGGAATAAGATATTGTTCATTAGTTAATTCGGGCTCATCAGCTAATCTAATTGCAATATCAGCACTAACGTCATATAAACTTGGCGATAGGAGATTAAAACCAGGCGATGAAATAATAACAGTTGCGGCTGGATTCCCAACAACAATTGCTCCGATAATTCAAAACAGATTAGTACCTGTATTTATTGACGTAGAATTGGGAACTTATGATTATGATGTAGAACAAATTGAAAAAGCAATATCAAATAAAACAAAAGCAATATTTATGGCCCATACACTTGGCAAT
>JASBVU010000339.1 GCA_029960905.1 Thermoanaerobacterium sp. | reverse complement strand
TTTATTACATGCAAAAGAATGGATGCTACAAGATTGAAGGAAGAGAAATTGAAAAACTCATTGAGCTTGTATTAGATCACAAAGGTGGCAAAACAACATTAAATAGGAAATGGGTCGGCAAAGATGCTCATTTAATATTAAAAGCTATAGGCATAGATGCTGATGAGAGCGTAAGGTGCATAATTTTTGAGGCTGAAAAAGATAATCCGCTGGTGGTAGAAGAGCTAATGATGCCTATTTTAGGAATAGTAAGAGCTAAAAATGTTGATGAAGCTATAATGATTGCGACAGAATTAGAACACGGCAATAGGCATTCTGCGCACATGCATTCAAAAAACATTGATAATTTGACAAAGTTTGGCAAAATCATCGACACTGCTATATTCGTAAAAAATGCGCCATCGTACGCCGCGTTAGGATATGGCGGTGAAGGTTACTGTACATTCACGATTGCAAGCAGAACAGGTGAAGGATTGACATCTGCAAGGACTTTTACCAAAAGCAGGAGATGTGTGTTGGCAGATGGATTATCAATAAGATAGGAGAGGATAATATGGAAGTCAATCAGATAGACATTGAAGAAATAGTGAAAAAAATATTAAATGATTTGAAAAATGAGCCTAAAGAAAATATTAAAGAAAACAATTCAACATTACCATCTACATGTAGAGCAGCTGTACTTACAGACGTTAAAAAAATAGAAGTAAAGGAATTTAACATCCCAGAAATAAATGATGATGAAATGCTTGTTAAGGTAGAGGGATGCGGTGTATGCGGTACTGATGTGCATGAGTACAAAGGAGATCCCTTTGGCCTTATACCATTAGTCTTAGGACATGAAGGCACGGGCGAGATAGTTAAACTGGGGAAAAACGTAAGACGTGACTCTGCTGGCAAAGAAGTTAGAAAAGGAGATAAGATCGTTACATCTGTAGTTCCGTGCGGTGAATGCGATATATGCTTAAATCATCCAGATAAGACGAATCTATGTGAGAACTCAAAGATCTATGGTTTAATACCTGATGATAATTATCATTTAAATGGTTGGTTTTCAGAGTACATCGTCATAAGAAAAAATTCAACATTTTATAAAGTTAATGACATGAATCTTAATTTGAGGCTTCTTGTAGAGCCGGCGGCAGTAGTCGTACATGCGGTAGAACGTGCAAAATCGACAGGCCTTTTAAAATTCAACAGTAAAGTCCTCGTACAAGGTTGTGGTCCTATAGGATTATTGTTGCTTTCAGTTGTAAAGACGCTTGGAGTAGAAAATATCATAGCTGTTGATGGTGATGAAAATAGACTAAATATGGCTAAAAGATTAGGTGCTACAGAACTCGTTAATTTTATGAAATACAGCAATGTTGATGAACTTGTTGAAGCTGTTAAAAAGGCAAGCGATGGAATTGGCGCAGATTTCGCATTTCAATGTACAGGCGTTCCTTCTGCAGCATCTAATATTTGGAAGTTTGTAAGACGGGGAGGTGGTTTATGCGAAGTTGGATTTTTTGTAAATAATGGTGATTGTAAGATAAATCCCCATTATGATATTTGCAACAAAGAAATAACAGCAGTTGGCTCATGGACTTACACCCCTCAAGATTATTTGACAACTTTTGATTTTCTTAAAAGAGCTAAAGAAATAGGACTTCCAATTGAAGAGTTGATAACACATAGATTTTCACTTGACAAGATGAATGAAGCAATGGAAGTCAATATGAAGCAGGAAGGGATAAAAGTAGTGTATATAAATGACAGATTTTAGGTGATATGATGCAAGCTGTCGGATTAATCGAAGTATATGGATTGGTAACGGCATTTGTAGCAGCAGACGCTGCATGCAAAAAAGCAAATGTGACTATAGAGTCTTTCGATAATAATAAGCCATTAAACGCTGAAGCATTGCCAGTTCCATTGATAATAGTTGTAAAACTTAGAGGAGATCTTGAGAATGTAAAAATAGCAGTTGATGCTGCAGTTGATGCAGCTAACAAAATATCTGGAGTAGTTTCCACAGATATAATAGCAAAACCAGAAGAAGATACTGAAAAGCTATTAAAACTAAATTGTCTAAAATAAAAAGTAGAATTGAGGAGGATTTTAAATATGGTACAGGAAGCATTGGGAATGGTAGAAACGAGAGGATTGGTAGCAGCAATAGAAGCGGCGGATGCTATGGTTAAGGCTGCAGATGTTACTTTGATAGGCACTGAAAAAATAGGTTCAGGACTTGTAACTGTCATGGTAAGAGGAGATGTTGGTGCAGTAAAAGCAGCGACAGAAGTTGGTGCAAGTGCAGCTTCAAAATTAGGAGAATTAGTGGCTGTCCATGTAATACCGAGACCTCACACTGATGTTGAAAAGATATTGCCGACAATTAAATAATTTATGTGTGTCAACTATTTTTGGCACATTTAGGAGTGCAATAAATGCATGCAATTGGACTTATTGAAGTAAATGGATTTGTAGCTGCAGTGGAAACACTGGACGCTATGTTAAAAACAGCAAATGTAGAGTTTGTGACATGGGAGAAAAAACTTGGAGGCAGACTTGTGACGATTATTATTAAAGGAGAAGTTTCGGCTGTCCAAGAAGCAATTTCAAATGGCAAAAATAAAGCTGACAAAATTACGCGCACAGTTGCACATGCAGTGATTCCAAATCCTCATTCGGAAATCATGAGGATGATAAATATTAGTGCAGAAAAGCTACTAAATGCATATGGTGGTGAAATAAATGAGTTCTGAAGAAAAAGAGACAACTGTCAAAGATTTTAAAAACGAAAAACAAAAAAATAATTTAACAAAAACATCAAATAAAGAATTTAAGGAGGAAATGATCATGGAACAACAAGCATTGGGAATGGTAGAAACGAGAGGATTGGTAGCAGCAATAGAAGCGGCAGATGCAATGGTTAAGGCTGCTAATGTCACATTGATAGGCACTGAAAAAATAGGTTCAGGACTTGTAACTGTCATGGTAAGAGGAG
>JASBVU010000338.1 GCA_029960905.1 Thermoanaerobacterium sp. | reverse complement strand
AAGGTTTCGCAAGTTCCTGTTATAACAGGGGGACTATTAACATTGCCTGAACATGCGAAGGAAGCGATAAATAATGGCGCACTCGCTGTAACGACGTCCAACTCAAAATTGTGGGAAATAGATATAAATAAATTTTAAAAGAGAATTTACATATGATTTATACTAGATTAACAATTATCATCTATATTAAAAGTAACAAGTGAATAATTACTGGTGCAAACAGAGAGACCTCAAATTTAATGTATATGAAATAGATATATACATTATATTTGGAGTCTCTTTTTTGTTATGCAAGCAATTGGAGGTGATTTCGACATCATTTAATAAATTTGTCAGGTCGGGAGATAAAAAGCATTTACACCTAAAATATTAATGGCAAACGATCTGCCAACCTGTCATTGGCATAACGATGAAAAATAGCTTTATCTGTAATTGAAGACAGCTTGTAGAAGCCGCTTGTTCGAACACGGACGGTGAAAGCCAGTCAAAGGCAACACGATTTATTAACTGATTCATGTAAAGAATTTTCTAAATAGGCGAAATGTCACGACAGTTTGAAGATCCCTTTCATTAATTACGCTCAAACAATTTGGTGAGGAGGAATATAATGAAATTATTTGTAAAATTGATTTGCGCATTTACATTAGTATTTATGTTAGCAGCTTGTAACAACACGAGCAAGCAGGCAGCCAATGACTCTCCTTCTAAATCAGAGGACGGCAACAAAAAAACGGTTATCGAATACTGGCACGTAAATGCTGAAACCCAAGGTGGAAAAACAGTAGAAGAGTTAGTGAAAGAATTTAATGCGCAAAGTGATACTGTAGAAGTCGTAGCTAAATTCAACCCAGATATGTATAAAGGGTTGATGCAAAATTTACAGGCTGAAGTAGCTGCAGGTAATTCACCGGCAGTTGTACAAGTAGGATGGGCTTTCTTAGACTACTTCTCAAATAATTTTCATTATGTGCCGCCACAGGAAGTAATAGATAAATATTTTCCGGAAGATAAAACATTTTTACAAGATCATTTCTTAAAAAATGTTATGGATTTAGCTAAAAATTCAGATGGTGAACAGGTTGGGATTCCATATTCGTTAAGCAACCCAGTCCTCTATATTAATAGAGATCTTTTAAGAGAAGCTGGATTAGATGAAAATGGTCCAAAAACGTGGGAAGAGGTAAGAGAATTTTCCAAAACAATAAAAGAGAAGACAGGTAAATACGGTTTTTATTTACAGGAACCGGCAGATAACTGGGCTACACAAGCTTTATTAGAAAGCAATGGCGCTCAAATGATTACTGATGGAAAAGCAACATTTGCTTCAGAAGAAGGGATTAAAGCATATCAATTATGGGCTGATATGGTTTTAAAAGATAAAACAGCCGTGCATTTACCTTGGGACCAAGGTGTACAAAGTTTTATCGATGGGAATGTAGCCATGGCTTATACAACGATCGCTCGACGTTCGAATATTCAAGATAATGCCAAGTTTGATGTAGCTGCAATCAAATCACCAGCATGGGAAGGGAAAGAAGTGAAACTGCCGGCAGGAGGCGCAATGTTGGCTATTACAGCACAAGAGGAAGAACAACAAAAAGCAGCATGGGAATTCATGAAATTTCTTTATAGTGTTGAATCAATGGCTAAATGGACAGAAGGAACAGGTTATGTACCTCCCCGAAAAGATGTTGCAGAAGCAGAAAATGGACTTAAATCATTTTTAGAAGAAAATGAAATGATGAAGCCGGCAATAGAACAAATGGACACAATTGTTTCTTGGGCCTCATTCCCTGGAGACGCTGGTTTACAAGCAGAACAATTATTATTAGATGTACGCGACGAAATTCTTGCAGGAAAAATATCAGTAGAAGAAGGTTTAAAATCAACGGAAAAAGCTATTAACGAGTTGTTAAAATAAATTGGACCAACGAAAAGGGTGACTAATCTTCTTAACTTAATAAATGGTTGCAATATACCAGAAAATCAAAAAATAAACTTACTTTAGTCACCCTCTTTTTCTAAGTGCGGAGGGTAATAAAAATATGAGTGCTGCAGCGTCTTTAAAAAAAGAAATGAATAAAGAGAATTGGAAAGCGTATTGCTTATTAATTCCTACATTAATTATATTTACGATATTCATGTTTTGGCCATTTTTATATACGATTTATTTAAGCTTTTTTGACTGGAACATGATTACCCCGACAAAAGAATTTGTAGGCTTTCAAAATTATATTGATGTTTTATCAGATCGAAATACATATAGAATATTTGGAAATACATTTATATATATTGCTTTATTATTAGTCTTAAACTGGATGGTACCGTATCTTTTTGCATTCGTTTTAGATTTAATTTTAAAACGATTTACTGGCTTTTATAAAAGTGCAATGTTTCTGCCAGCATTTATCTCATTAGTCGTCGGGTCGATACTATTCACTTGGATTTTAAATCCAGTTTCGGGACCTGTTGCCATTATTTTAGGATGGTTCGGCATTGAAATGCCGATTTGGAGTAAATTAGATGGATGGGTCATATTGGTTTTAAGTTTGATTACATCTTGGAAAGTATTTGGCTATAACTTTATCGTACTTTATGCTTCTATAAATGGTATTTCACGAGAAATAATAGAAGCAGCCCGTTTGGATAATGTTCCTTTATGGAAAATATTCTTTAATATCGTCTTACCTATGAGCAGTGCTACTGGCATTTATGTATTTATTATTACAATTGTCCAAGGGCTACAGTATGTATTTACACCCATTAAAGTGATAACACAAGGAGGTCCCAATTATGCCAGCTCTAACGCGATCTATCACGCCTATCACGAAGCCTTTGTACTATACAGAACAGGGCACTCTGCAGCTTTATCAATCATTACGATGTTGATCTTCTTAGTGTTATTAATTCTTGAATTTAAGCTTGTTGAAAGAGGTATCTATTATGAAAATTAAACGATCTGTTGCGATACCTTGGCACATGATATTTATCATCACAATCA
>JASBVU010000337.1 GCA_029960905.1 Thermoanaerobacterium sp. | reverse complement strand
AAGCACTTTTAAAGAAAAAAGTAGTAGGTATAGCCTATGAAACAGTGCAGACAGATGATGGAATGTTGCCGCTATTAAGTCCTATGAGTGAAGTGGCGGGTAGACTATCAGTGACGATAGGTGCTTATTTACTGCTTAGTAAAAATAATGGCAGGGGAGTCCTTTTAAGTGGCGTTCCAGGTGTTGAAAAGGCAAATGTTGTCATAGTCGGTGGTGGAACGGTAGGACTAAATGCAGCAAAGATTGCCGTTGGAATGGGAGCTAATGTTACAATACTTGATGTAAATGCTTCAAGGCTGGCATACTTAGACGACATTTTTGGAGGAAAAGTTACGACTCTTATGTCAAACAGTTATAATATAGCTAAATGCACTGAAGAAGCTGATTTAGTAATAGGAGCAGTGCTTATTCCAGGTGCAAAGACGCCAAAGATAATAACAGAAGAAATGGTAAAGAACATGAGAAAAGGGTCTGTAATAGTCGATGTAGCTATAGACCAAGGTGGTTCTGTTGAAACGATGGACAGAATAACATCTCATGACAATCCTTACTTTATAAAATACGATGTAGTGCATTATTCTGTTCCTAATATACCTGGTGTAGTGCCAAGAACATCTACATTTGCATTGACAAATGTTACTTTGCCATACGCATTGCAGATTGCAGACAAAGGTTATAAGAAAGCGCTATTAGAGAATAAATCGCTTATGAGAGGACTTAATGTAATAAATGGTCATGTGACGTATAAAGCAGTAGCAGAAGCTCACGGACTTGAATATGTGGATCCAATAGAAATATTGTCAGAATAAATGGCAATTAAAGATAATAATATGGCTGGAAAGGATATATGACGAACATTATATATCCTTTCCTAACAATTGCATTAAAATTTAAATTGAAATTACATCCATTTATTTTTATTTATCTTCTTTTTTATCTAAAAAATTATTGAAATTTTCTATTATAACTTATTCAAACGATACCATAACAGAATTTTTATGCTGCAAATTTAAAAAGATAGTTTCAGATATTTAGACAGAAAATTGCATAAATTAAAATTAATAATTCAATTTAAAATTGTATTGCAATTACTTGATGAAGGTATTATAATTTAGTTAGATTAAAAAATTTTAATAAATAAAATAAAAGTTTAATCAAAAAGGAAGGAGTGCTAGTATGAATGATGAATCAAAGAAAAAGCTGACACTGGTGCCTTTAATTTTAATGATTTTCACTTCTGTTTTTGGATTCAACAATATGCCAAGAGCTTTTTACCTTATGGGATACAGCGCAATACCGTGGTACATTATATCAGGGATAACATTTTTCTTGCCTTATGCGTTTATGATGGCGGAATTTGGAGCGGCATTTAAAGAAGAAAGCGGTGGAATATACACTTGGATGGAAAAATCGGTTGGCCCTAAATACGCTTTTGTAGGTACTTTCATGTGGTATGCATCATATGTTGTATGGATGGTCAGCATTTGTTCAACGATTTTTATAAATATCTCAAATATAATTTTTGGAACAGACAAAACCTCATCTCTCAGATTATTTGGACTAAATTCTACTCAAGTTATTGGATTATTGGGAATATTGCTTATCATACTAATTACCTATGTAGCTAGTAAAGGTTTAAATTGGGTTTCGAAAATTGCTTCAATCGGTGGAACATCGGTATTAGCCATAAACGTCATATTCTTACTTGGTTCAATTGTTGTATTGATAGCGAATGGGGGAAAACTAGCGGAGCCAATTACATCGCTTAAATCGTTTGTAACATCACCAAATCCTTCTTATTTATCACCATTAGCAGTTTTGTCATTCATAGTATTTGCGATATTTGCGTATGGAGGAACAGAAGTAGTTGGCGGCGTTGTAGATCAAACTGAAAATGCTGAAAAAACATTTCCTAAAGGCATGTTGTTCTCTGCTATCATAATTGCAATAGGATATTCATTAGGAATATTCTTGGTTGGCATATTTACAAAATGGAACAGCGTTTTAGCATCTAACAATGTCAATATGGCAAATGCTCAATATGTAATCATGAATAATTTTGGATATCAAATTGGATTAAGCTTAGGCGCAAGCAAAAGCACAGCAATAATCATTGGCAATTGGTCTGCTAGAATAGTAGCACTATCTGTATTCTTATCATTAATGGGTGCATTTTTTACACTTAGCTATGCGCCATTAAGGCAATTGATTGAAGGTACACCTGCTGAATTGTGGCCCGGAAAGACAGCAGAAATAGATGATAAAGGTGTTCCAAAATATGCTATGTGGATACAATGTTTGTTAGTTGCGGTTATGTTGTTCCTCGTATCATTTGGAGGAGACATAGCAAAAGTTTTCTTTGCTCGCATAGTGCTAATGACGAATGTTGCAATGACATTGCCATATGTATTTTTGTGCTTAGCATATCCGTCATTTAAAAATAACAAAAAGATCAATAGACCATTTGAGATCTTTAAAAGCAGAACATCTGTAATAATTGCAACTGTATTAACATCAGTTACAGTCGGATTTGCAAATATTTTTACTATAATTGAACCGGCGTTTTCAAAAGATATAGCTTCAACACTTTGGATGATTGCTGGACCGCTGTTTTTCACAGTCGTAGCTTTGCTCATGTTTAGAAGATATGATAAAAGGAAGAATATGGTTAAAAATAATCCCGTAAAAGAAGTTTAAAAATATTAAGATAGTTTATTTAGCTTTAAAACATTTCATAAACCTGTACCTACAGGATTTATGAAATGTTTTATGCGAATATATGATGCAAAAATTACAGTATTTAAAAATTTGATGGATAAAATACAACACAATATTACTTTTTGTTATGAGAGGAGATTTAATAATATGAAAAGCGAATGTTTAAATCCATTGACAAATGCTCAGAAGGAGATAGAAAATGCTTGTAAGTTACTAAAAGTCAGCGATTCTGCTTATCAAATATTAAAAGAGCCTATAAGATTTTTAGAAGTATCAATACCAGTAAGGATGGAT
>JASBVU010000336.1 GCA_029960905.1 Thermoanaerobacterium sp. | reverse complement strand
CTAAAGTAAAATTATCATTCTTTTGATTTTCTTCTATTTCTTGATTTTGTATATATTCTATTATCACTTCATCTGTTACATTGCCACTACTTGCTGCAAAATATCATTGTGCCTACAAATGTTGTCCCAAAAATTGTTTGTTAATCTCCTTATTTTCCATTAGCAGCTTTCTTGAACTGTATCCTTTTATATATTGTACTAACTTATTTTTGTGAAAAGTGGATCACTTTTTCGTCAGCAATTTGGTAATTTGGACATAACTATTTCGCACTAGAACATTAATTACAAATGTAATACAATTTTATATTTGATTTTTTCTTGTTATTTAGCCAATTTCACGACATTAACAATTACAAACGTAATATATTTTAATGTGAATTTCGTATTTCATTATAAAATGTATTACATTTGTAATTATAAAAAGTCTGAAACCTTTGTAAAATCTATGTTTGAACGCATAAAATTATGTATTACATTCGTTGCTGAACTAAAGATTTCAGCTTAAGCTGAGGAATTTAACCCCATTATACAGACATTAAAGATTATAGATAATGATATAATTAATGCTAACATTGATGATATCATTATCTATTGTGATATAAATATCATTATACTTAATGATATTTATGATGATATAATTATAATTAATGATATCATTAAACAAAACTATTGATATTTATATGTTTTATGCATTTTTATTTTTAAATTTTTATTAAAGGAATTTCAAAAAAAATGTAGAATATTAATATATAAAAATCATAAAAAGGAGCGTGAAAAAATGATTATTTCAATAGCTAATCAAAAGGGCGGCGTTGGAAAAACAACAACAACATTAAATTTAGGTGTTGCATTAACTAAGTTAAACAAAAAAGTCTTAATGATTGATATGGATCCTCAGGCATCTTTAACAATATCATTAGGAATAGAACCAACAGAATTAAAGCAAACAATATACAATGCATTGATTGATGAAACTGACATTAAAAATGTTATACTTTATTCTGATCTTTTATATTTCATACCATCAACTATTGATCTTTCTGCAGCAGAGCTTGAACTAGTCTCTGAAATTGGCAGAGAATCTAAATTACATGATTTATTAGAAAATATAAAAGATAATTTTGATTACATAATAATTGATTGTCCTCCGTCTTTAGGACTTTTAACTGTAAATGCATTAGTGGCTAGTAATGCTGTCATAGTCCCAATGTCACCCGAATATCTAGCTTTAAGAGGTTTTGGATTACTACAACAAACTATTGCAAAAGTTAAAAAACTAAATAAGTCAATAGAATTAATGGGTGTATTAGTAACAATGTTTGACGGAAGAACTTCTCATCATAAAGAAATTTTAACTGAGCTTAAAAACAAATATCCTGTTTTTGAATCTATAATAAAAAAATCAGTAAAATTTCCTGATGCTGTTTTAGCTGGCCAAAGCATTATAGATTTTGATGAAAGTTTTGATGGTGCAGAAGCATATAAAAATCTTGCAGAGGAGGTTATATCATGGCATTCAAAAGAATTAGTTTAGATGATAAAAAGAAAGGTCTTGGGGCCGATGCTTTTTTTAAGAATACAAAAGATTTTTTAGCTGATGAGGATAACAAAGATAACACAAAGAAAGATAGTCCTATTAAAATTATCGATTTAGATGAAAATCTTAATTTTAATAGTCAATTAAATAATAATACAAGCGATAGCGAAAATACCATTAAAGATAATGACGTCATTAATTCTAATGTTAACATTACAGATAATTCTAAAATTAATGATGCAATTAATGATAACAATACAATTACAGATAACATTGACTCTGATGATATAATTAATGCTACTGATAATGATAGTGATAATGATAAAAATGATGCTAATGATGATGATGTCATTAAAAATATCAGAAAAGTTATTAAAAAACGTGCCAAATATACTGATGTCCATGAAAGACGAACTTATTACCTTGATAAAGATGTTGTAAAAAAACTAGATAAATTATCAACTAAATATGATTTAGATAAATCATATTTAGTAAATGAAGCCTTAAAACTTTTCTTTAAAGTTCTTGAAAACAAAAATAAATCATAAATTATATTCATGAGTAAAAGGCAATAGTGCTCTTATGCACTATTGCTAATATAAATTATGATTTATTTTGTGAACAAATATATTGTATTGACAAAATTTTATCATCTTTAAATAAGGGTATTTAACACATTTACACTTACTATTAATACAGCATTTTACGATTTTTTTACTATAAAAATTTAACAAACAAAGAATTGGAAATAGATTACTTGTTAAATTTTATTTTAAAAACGCACTAAAATAAGCTATACACAAGCATTACATATGTGTTAAATCCGTAATTACTGTACTACTTTTTATTGTATAATTTTTATCAAAATACTAAAACTTTTTAAAGTATAGCAAAGATAACTGTTTACATTAAAACGTTAAAAACAGCAACATATAATTTATTGTTGTGGTTTTAGCGGTTTATAAACGGTACCCAAAAGTAGCCGTTCAAAATATTTTATAATCTTATATAAATACATAAAAATAAGAATTTTTATAATTAATTTTCCATAATAATTTAGTATTTAAAAGCTAAGGTAAAAATAAATTTTACAAAGAAATACCTGTCGATTTCTTCTTTGATAAAACTTATATATTTTGATTTTTATTACCAATGATATTTATAATGATAACATTGTATATAAAATTGATGATAGCATTAATGACATAATTGATGATATAATTAATGTTAATTATAATGATATCATTAATGATAAACATAAATAACTCAATTTAGCTGTTCTCTTGTTTTTATAAAAATTTCAGTTGATTTTTTTTCTAAAAAATAGTATCATATTAAACAAAAGATGTTGTAATATTTTGAAAAAAATGAGTAAAATTTTACTCAAAATATCGGTTTTTTATATAAAAAAGTGAATAAAATAGAATAAGTTCCTATCTGGTAAGTTTGGCGACTAGCAGATAGGAACCTCCAAAAGGGCT
>JASBVU010000335.1 GCA_029960905.1 Thermoanaerobacterium sp. | reverse complement strand
TATTTTGGCAATGACACGTACGATGCACTTATAAGCTTTCAAAAGTACGCAGGAATCCCAGCAACAGGTGTCATGGATAGAAGCACTGTCGATGCGCTTTCATACTTCTACGGCTTGACACTTAAAAACGATGCGCAGCTTGATAAGGCAATTGAGCTTTTAAATCAGGAATAGATGATATCATAAATCATTGATGCGCTATTATTGAAAAAAGACAATTTTGATTCGTTCGCTCTCAGAGTCGAAAAGCGACTAAACTAAAGCTCGATCTTGAACTTCAGCAGGGTTCCGGGCACATTCGGCGTCCATGCCTCAGGTGCCCGTCTCAGCCATCCTTGGCTTCGACCCTGCTTTCGTTCGTCGCTCTCGCTAAGTTTAGTTATCGCTTTCCAACAAGTCGCTTCACTCATTCAAAATTGTCTTCTTATCAAAATTATCTACTATTATAGAAAAAATATTTCACTATTTAATACAGGTGGTGAGAGAGTGAGGATATTAGTCGCACCTGACTCGTACAAAGGAAGCTTGTCATCAAAGGAAGTCATAGAGGCCATGACGGAAGGCATAAGAAGGGTTGTGGATGCTGAGATTCTAAAGGTACCTATAGCTGACGGAGGAGAAGGCACAGTAGATGCATTGATTTTTTCATCAGGCGGGAAAATCGTAGAGGCGGAAGTGATAGGCCCTCTTGGCAACACGGTAAAAAGCTTCTTTGGCATATTAAGCGATGGTACAGCAGTGATAGAGGTGGCTGCATCATCCGGCTTAAACCTTGTGCCGAATGATATGAGAAATCCTTTAATCACGACTACGTACGGTGTAGGACAGCTTATAAGAAAAGCCCTTGATGCAGGATGCCGCAGGTTCATCGTAGGTTTAGGTGGCAGTGCTACAAATGACGGCGGTACAGGCATGATAGAGGCTTTAGGCGCAAGGCTCTTAGATGAAGATGGGAAAGATGTACCTTACGGTGGAGGAAATCTTTCAAGGCTTAAGGAGATAGACATAGATGGCTTGGACAAGAGAATATACGAAAGCAGCTTCACAGTGGCATCCGATGTAGTTAATCCTCTTTGTGGAGAAAACGGTGCATCGACAATTTACGGTCCTCAGAAAGGCGCCACGCCTGAAATGGTAAATATCCTTGATAAGAACTTAAACCATTATGCCCAAATTGTAGAGGATACAATTGGAAAAGACTTTAAAGATGTTGCTGGTGCTGGTGCGGCGGGAGGACTGGGCTTTTCATTAATGGCATTTTTAAATGCTAAGATAAGATCTGGAATAGACATTGTGATTGAGGCTGTCAAACTGGAGGAAAAGATAAAGTCTTGCGATGTAGTCATAACAGGTGAAGGCAACACAGATTTTCAAACTGCATACGGCAAGGCACCAGCAGGCATAGCCAAGATGGCAAGAAAGTACGGTAAGAGAGTCATCATTCTTTCAGGCGGTTTAGGCAATGGATACAAAGAGCTTTATAAAATAGGTGTTGTTGCTGCGTTTAGCATAGTAGATAAACCTATGACGATAGATGAAGCCATGCATGATGCAAAAAGGCTCATATCAGACAGGACAGAGGACATAATCCGTTTATTCATATCAGGAATGAATTCTTCTAAATAAAACCATTAATCATTTCTACATAAGAAAAACTAATACATACAATAATGTCTACTTATAGTAGACATTTGTTTTTTAATATTGCATTTTTTTCTTTAATAGTTTATCATATTAAATAAATATTTAAAAAGGTGTGAAGCTTATGAAAAATAGGATTCTCATGACACCGGGGCCTACTATGGTGCCAAAAGAAGTATTAGACGTATGTCATCTTCAGCCATATCACCATAGGACACCGGAATATTTTAAATTATTTTCAGATCTTAATTCAAACCTTAAAAAGATATTTAAAACAAGTATGGATGTATTGACGCTTACATCATCAGGTACAGGCGGAATGGAGGCTGTCGTAGCAAATCTCTTCAAAAGAGGCGATAAAGTGCTGGTGGCAAGCATAGGCCACTTTGGAGAGAGGTTTTACGATATAACAAAGGCCTACGGGCTTAAGTCTGATATCATAGATTTCGGATGGGGCTATGCTATAGACTTAGAACGGCTTGACGATGCACTGAAAAAAGATAAGTACAAGGCATTGATAGTCACCCAAAACGAAACGTCAACAGGCGTCACAAACGATGTAAAAGCAATAGCGGATATAGCCAAAAAGTACGATACACTGGTCATAGTTGATGCCGTAAGCTCATTAGGCGGCATACCACTAAAGATGGATGAGTGGGGATTAGATGCGGTCATAACCTGCTCACAGAAGTGCCTTATGTCACCGCCAGGCTTAAGTTTTGTCGCTTTAAGCGAGAGAGCATGGCAGATGGCGGAAGAATCCGATCTCCCAAAGTATTATTTCGATCTTAAAAAGGCGAGAAAAGGCGTGAAAAGAGAAAAGCCTGACAATCCATATACACCTGCAGTTTCCACTGTGATGGCTGTAAAGAAGGCTACAGACATGCTTCTTAATATGGGTATGGACACAGTATACAAAAATCAGCATTTAATCGGTGAAAAGGTGAGAAAAACCATAAAAGAAATGGGCCTCAAACTTTTCCCTGATGAGACCATATCATCCGATCTTTTGACGGCAGTACAAGTGCCGGAAAGGTACAAAGCTAAAGACATAATAAACTACATGTCAGAGAAGGGAGTACTTATAACAGGTGGGCAAGGCCATTTGAAGGACAAAATAATTAGGATTGGCCACATGGGATATGTCACAGATGAAATGCTTAATTTGACATTTAATGCATTAAAAAATGCTTTGACTGAGTTAGCTTAATTTTATTTTAAGGGGGATTTATTGTGAAAGTATTGGTGACGGAGAGAATAGCCGAAAGCGGCTTGGAGTACCTTAAGAATCATGCAGATGTGGATTTTAAGCTGGATCTATCAAGAGATGAGCTTTTGGACATCATAGGTGATTACGATGCGATAGTTGTAAGAAGTGTTACAAACGTCG
>JASBVU010000334.1 GCA_029960905.1 Thermoanaerobacterium sp. | reverse complement strand
AATTTGTATTTAGCCGTACAGGGATGCGAACATTTAAACAGGGCGCTTCTTGTGGAAGAAGAGGCTATGATAAAGTACAATCTTGATGAAGTATCTGTGATTCCTCAAGTACATGCAGGTGGTTCATTGCAGACTTATTCTTACAGTATATTTGAAAAACCAGTTATGGTGGAGAGCTTGAAGGGATTAGCACATGCAGGGCTTGACATAGGACTTGTGTTAATCGGCATGCATTTAAGGCCTGTTGCTGTTCCAGTTAGGTTAAAGCACAGCAAAATAGGTGATGCTATAATAGTCGCTGCTAAGACACGCCCTAAATTAATCGGTGGAGAACGGGCAATATATAAAAAGCAATAATTTATTAAGTCGCTCTAGAATTTAAGAGCGATTTTTTTTATAAAAATTGATTATAATCACAGAATTTCAATTTGATTTTGTTATACTAAATGTGGAGGTGTTGGTATGGAATGTAAATATTGCGCTCAGGTGGTACATATTTTTAATGAATTAAATGAAGAAGAATTAAAAGTTATATCAGATATGACAAAAGAATGTTTTTATAAAAAAGGAGACATCGTACTAAATGAAGGTGATATTTTAGAACAAATATACATAATTCACAGTGGGAAAATAAAAATTTATAAAATAAATTCGGATGGTAAAGAGCAGATATTGTACATTTTAAAAGATGGAGATACTTTTGGAGAAAATAGCATATTTAAAGAGCAAAGGTCCACATTTTGCGCTGAAGCCATGGAAAATGTAAGCATGTGCATTTTGTCAAAGGATGATTTTATGAAGATAATATCGAAAAATCCAGATATCGCTTTTAAAATCATGAATTACCTGAATGAAAGGATTCAAAGCCTTGAATTGCTGCTTAAAGATCTGACTACAGAAGATGTTAAAAAGCGCCTTATGTCTATCATATTTAGACTTGCAAGAAAAGACGGTATCAAAGATGCAAATGGCATTAAATTAAGACTTTATTTAAGCAGAGAAGATTTGGCAAATTTAGCCGGTACGACGAGGGAGACTGTAAGCAGAAAACTAAGAGAATTAGAACATGATGGTTTAATAGAATTTTTGTCAAATAGGGAAATACTAATTAAAAATATTGATGTTTTTAAAGAAATTTGATCAGGATCACATAAAATCACAAAATAAAGTTTTATTATGAATGTGGAATAAAAATTAAGAGGAGATGGTTTTAATGATTAAAGATGTAAAATTAACCGCTGAAGGACTTAGTTGTCCTGATTGCAGCAAAAAAATTGAGCAGGCTTTAGCTGCGCAAAAAGGCGTGGAAGAAGCTAAAGTCATTTTTACAACAGGCTCTATTAAGGTAAACTTTGACGATGAAGTCATAACACTTGACAATATAAAAAAGATTATAAAAGATTTTGGATACAGCGTCTAAGATTTAACCATTATGTCGGGCTTTTGCTCGACTTATTTTTAAGAAAGAGAGGTGCAAAATGGTAAACATAAAAATGATAAACATAAAGGACGAAAAGCTATTATCGCTTTTATTAGCTGCAATTTTAATAATCTTAAGCTGGGGATTTAAACTTTTTGATTATAAAGTTGTCGCAAATATATTAATGTTAGCCTCAGCGGTGATTTCTGGATACAAGATTTTAAAAAGTGCTTTATTATCCTTAAAGTATAAGACGGTAAGCATAAATTTGCTTGTATCGATTGCAGCGGCAGGTGCAATAATAATCGGTGAATACTGGGAAGCTGCAGCGGTGACATTTCTATTTTCACTTGGAGGTTTTTTGGAGTCATATACCCTTAAGAAGACGAGAAATGCTCTTAAATATTTGATCGATATGGCACCAAAGGTAGCCCACGTTGTGAAAGATGGTGTTGTCGTAGATGTACCTGCAGAAGATGTGAAAGTTAAAGATATAGTGGCTGTAAAATCGGGCGAAAAAATACCTGTAGATGGCTTTGTTGTAAAAGGCAATGCATCGGTAAATCAGTCATCTATAACAGGTGAATCTATGCCGGTAGATGTAAACATTGGAAACTTTGTATACAGTGGCACTATAAATGAAAATGGCTATATTGAAGTAGAAACGGTTAATTCTGGCGAAGATACGACTTTTTCCAAAATTTTGTATCTTGTTGAAGAAGCACAAGGAGAAAAAGCGCCTACTCAAAAATTCATCGAAAAATTTTCAAAATACTATACGCCATCAGTTATAATAGCATCGATTATAACATTTTTGATAAAAAGGGATTTGATGATGGCACTGACTTTTCTCGTAATAGCTTGTCCAGGCGCTTTAGTCATATCCACACCTATATCTGTGGTATCTGCTATAGGAAATGCCGCAAGGCATGGTGTCATAATTAAAGGTGGAGAATTCCTTGAAAACCTTGGAAAGGTAAATATAATGGCTTTTGATAAAACCGGAACCTTGACGGAAGGAAAGCCTTTCGTTGTAAATATCATATCGGTTGGAGCAAGTAGAGATGAGCTTTTGAAGATTGCTAAAAGCTTAGAAATAAAGTCAGAACATCCCATTGCAAAAGCTATTACATCGTATGCTGTCAATGAGGAAGTTTTTGATGTGAATGATTTTGCTGTAGTCACTGGTGAAGGTGTCAAAGGTAAGGCAAAAAATAACGTGTACTATGTCGGAAATCGCAAATTAATGATAAACAATGGAATAAACATTGACGGTATTACAGATTATATGGAAAGAGAAGAAGCATTAGGTAGAACACCACTTATTGTAGCTAAGAATGGCAGTGCCATCGGCATTATTTCTATTTCGGATAAAGTTAAAAGTTCTTCTATTGATGCCGTAAAAAAGCTTAAAAAATTGGGGATTAAGAAAACTGTCATGCTTACAGGAGACAACGAAAGGACTGCAAAACAAGTAAAAGAACAACTTGACTTAGATGAGCATTTTTCCGAGCTTTTGCCTGATGAAAAGTTAGAAATATTAAAATCCTTGAAAAAAGAAGGAATTGTTGCGATGGTAGGTGATGGTGTAAATGATGCGCCATCATTGGCATACGCCGATATAGGCATATCCATGGGGTTGG
>JASBVU010000333.1 GCA_029960905.1 Thermoanaerobacterium sp. | reverse complement strand
TATGCCTATAATTGAACAACGTATATTTTGGTAGTGTAAGAGAAACATTTATAGAACTTTTACTAATTATGACGGAGATTAATCAAAATCAAGGTACCCAAAAGTAACCTTTCAGAATATTTTATAATCTTATATAAATAAAAATAAGAATTTTTATAAGTTGATTTTTCGTAGTAATTAGTATTAAAAAAACTTAAGCTAAAAATAAATTTTACAAAGAAATTCTTGTCAATTTATTGTATAAAACTTATATATTTGATTTTTTATATTGTTGCTAATGATATTTATAATGATAACATTGTATGTAAAATTAATGATAGCATTAATGACATAATTGATGATACAATTAATGTTAATTATAATGATATCATTAATGATAAATACAGCATTCATAAATAACTTAATTTAGCTGTTTTCTTGTTTTTATAAAAAATTTCAGTTGATTTTTTTTCTAAAAAATAGTATTATCTTAATAAAAGATGTTTTAATGTTTTGAGTAATATTTTGAAGAAAATTTTACTCAAAATGTCGGTTTTTTGTATAAAAAGTGAATAAAATAGAACAAGTTCCTATCTGCTAGAGTTTGGCGACTTCACAGATAGGAACTACTCCAAGGGTTTTTTTACTTAACCTGTTGGCTTTATTATAGCATAGCAAGCGTAATAAAGTCAATAAGTTGAGTGAAAAAAACCCCCTGGAGAAACAAAAAATTTCTAAAGGGGGTAATTTAATGGATAAAATAAGTAGGCAAATGATTAACAACTTAATAAGCAATAAAGAAATCGACAGAAACGATATTTGCACTTATTTTGTTTTATTGCATTTTGCTCATGAAATCAACGGTGCTATCATTATTGATCGCACTTCTAAATATACACTTTTCTTAAGAATTATAAGAAGCCTTCCACATTTCAACATGGCTTCACTATACCGTTCATTCACTCGCCTTGAGAAATTAGAATTTATTTCATTTAGAAAAAATACAGTCTTTCTCAATGATGACGAGCTTATCAATGCCTTTTGCAAAGAGAAGACAAAGGGCTACATTGTTGTGCCTGATTTTGTATTAACTGAATCATTCTACAACAAATCATTAGCTGCAAAAAAGCTTACATTAAAACTTTTATCAATGCTTAATGGTGATCTTAAAAAAGCAGTCAAATTAGATCCAGCAGGATTACAAGAAATTTTGCGGAAAAACACAGTACAGAAAGTCAGAAATGTATTCGAGGAAATTTCAGATTTATTTTTGATAGAGCATAATACCATTTCAGATATGTTTGAAATAAAGCTTAATAAAGATATTCTTGACATAAAACTACAAATGAGACAAGTATCTAATCAAAGTATATTTAAACGGGTTTGCAAGACCGTGAAGAGTACTTTAAATGCTTTTAAATACAATTATACTCTTGAACTGTTAGAAATGCTTGTAGAGGCTTGTAGGACGTTTAAGAAAAAAGAAATCAGAAACAAGCTTATTAAATACATATCATTAGACTCAAATACTGAAATCAAAAATCTTGATGCATACTTCCAATCCTTTTAGGCAAGAAATCCTTTCTTAGTCAGCAAAAGGACATTGATCCTTATTGCCTTTTTTACCTAAAGCATTTCTTTTTTTATATTTATTATTCCATATATTTCAATTAGAAAAAAATATTTTACATTGAAGGAGATGCTCATATATAATCATAATTAACATTATTTGTATATTAGTCATTAAAATGGATATGTTTTATATAACAATTATTTTTCAAATAGCTTTTATTTCTCATTTTAGGTTTTTCAATAGTTTTTCATTGTCATTTTAGGTCATATATCTAATCATTTTGGGCAAAAAGAACCGCTGAAATAAGCTATATACAAGCATTTCAGCGGTTTGTAGACTTTGGAAATAAACTAATGAAATATATTATTTTTCTGTTTTTATAGATGCTTTTTTTGAAATTTCTAATAATTTTTGTTCAAGATCATCGATGTCATAATCTCTTTTATATGTATTATCCCAACCAGGTATCATTCTCTTTTTCGTTTTGTAGTCATCTTGAATTGCTTTGATAATCAAACCTACTATGTTTTTTATGCCATTAGTCTGTTTAGCTATTATGTACTTTTCTTTAACTTTATTTATGTCATTGTTTGCTACTTTAAGTATCTGTTCGGCTTCTTTTCTTGTTATTTCTTCATCGAAAAGAAACATAACCTTATCAATATAATCATCATTAATGACATTATCATGTTCAAGCATATTTTCGGATGCTGCACATATTTCTTCTAAAACATCAGCACATTCATCTTTTTTATTACTTGCAACAATCGGATTCTTTGATATAATGAATTTAAGAGATGTAACTTTTTTGCCTGTCTTTATTTCTTCGAAGTCAAAAGACAGGTCTGTTTTTTTGTTAATCTCTTTTTGCGCTTGTAATATAACCTTTCGCTTAAAATTGTCATACCTATTATATTCAGTGTCACTAATACCAAGCATTAAACGTAGTTCTGAAATTTCTATGATTGTATATTTGTTTTTTCTGTACTCATAACTTTTTAGTATTTCATAAATTCGAATAGCATACTTACTTTTCAGATTTAAGACATTTGCTAACTTAAAACTAGTGATTAATTCGTTTAACTTTAACAAATAAGGCTTTAAATTTGGATCAAATCGTAAAATTACAGTACCGGTTCTTTCATTGTATACAGCAGAAGAAAGCCAGGAAACTTGTATCAATTTCTTATCTTCTCTTATTTTTATTATTTTTTTCATAAGATTTTCTGTTATTTTAGGAATATCAGTATACTTTGTTTTTGTGCTAACACCTAGTAATTTAATAAATTCTTTTATTTTAAACTCGTATGATTTAAATTCTTCATCTTCCGGCTGAATCATTGATGCTAATGTTAAAATAATTCTTTGTTCTTCTAAAGATAAATCATAATGTGCTGAAATTAGTTTGTTAGATTGTGTAACTAAGTAATTTTTATCCATTTATAATCACCTCACTCATATTATACTATTAAACACTACTATTTTAAATATAAGTAGTATTTAGGTACGGAAAGGTAGTA
>JASBVU010000332.1 GCA_029960905.1 Thermoanaerobacterium sp. | reverse complement strand
TCTTCTCTTACCTTCTCAGAAGGAATATTTTCTATGTTTGCAGCAATCGTTTCTTCACCTATAGCTTTTGTGACTTCATCACCGTAATCTAAAAGAAACTCCTTAAATGTAAGTATAGCATTTGGTAAGCAGAAATTGTGAATCTGTCCTGACTTAGCAAAGCTCATAAACCTATCGCCAGTACGCCCCATTCTGTAACATGCTGTACAATAACTCGGCAAATAATGCTGCTCACATAAAGTCCTCAATATCTCATTTGGTGTCCTATGATCTCCTACTTCAAACTGAGGTTTTGTCTCTTCCTTTTTCGATATTTCCTCGTAATAGCCGCCTACACCTGTACAAGAACCTGCACTTATTTGAGATATACCTACGCTTATAACTTCTTCTCTAAATTCAGGAAGTTCTCTTGTAGATAGGATCATACCTGTATATGGGACAGCCAGGCGTATTACTGCAACTAGCTTTTTGAAATCTTTATCTGATACAAGATATGGATAATCATCTAGTGTAATATTTAGAGCAGGTCTAAGCCTTGGAACAGAAATAGTATGTGGCCCAACGCCAAATTTTTCATCAAGGTGGTTTGCGTGGTACAGAAGTGCTATCGTTTCATATTTATAATCATAAAGCCCGTACAAAACTCCCATACCTACATCATCAATACCTGCTTCCATCGCTCTATCCATCGCAGTTGTATGATAATCGTAGTCATGTTTTGGTCCTGTTGGATGCATGTATTCATATGTGGGCCTGTGATAAGTCTCTTGGAATAATATATATGTCCCTATACCTACATCTTTTAACTTTTTATAATTTTCAACAGTTGTAGCAGCTATATTTACATTGACTCTTCTTATGCTGCCATTTTTCAACTTTGTATCGTAAATAGTCTTGATAACATCCAACACATAATCAATCGGACAATTTACAGGATCTTCACCTGCCTCCACTGCCAGCCTTTTATGTCCCATTTCCTCCAATATCTCTATTTCACGCCTTACCTCATCCATCGTAAGTCTTTTCCGTTCTTGCTCGTTAGAATGTTTATAACCACAATACCTGCAATTATTGACACAGTAATTGCTTATATAAAGCGGTGCAAATATGACTATTCTGTTGCCGTAAATCTGCTCTTTAATGTATCTTGCTACTTTGTACATTTCTTCAAGAATCTCATCATCTTCCAAGTTTAGAAGAACCGCTGCTTCTTCAGGCGTGATGCCCTTTAAATTTTTAGCTTTTTCAATGATTTTTAGTGCTTCATCCTTTGAGGCACTTTCACCATATCTTAAAGCTGCTTTTATTTTCTCGTCGTCAATAAAATCTGCAATTTGCTTATTCATATATAATTTCTCCTTCCCTTGCCCTCAGTAAATCCCTTGGGCTTAGTATTTATAATAAAATTATATACCTATTTTGTTAAATATTCAACAATTAATTTTTACTAAAATAGATCGTCCATAAATCCTTTCCCTCTTACTTCTGAAACATCTAAAATTGATATAAATGCATTGCTGTCGATACTGTAAACTAGATGTTTAATATATGGAATTTGCGAAAGCGATACAACACAATAAAGTATTCTGCGGTTGGTCTTTGTATATGCACCTTCAGCTTGAATAAACGTAACACCTCTTTTTAAATCATTCATAATTGCATTGCTTATTTTTTCCTCTTCATTTGTAATTATAAAAAGCATCTTTCGCCTATTAAAACCATTTATCGTCTTGTCTAATACAAACGAATTTATAGACATGGAAACAAGTGTATATAAAGCACTTTTAAGTCCTATAAATATAGCTCCAGACAAGACTATAAAAAAATTAATATATAGGTTTGTCTTACCCAATTCAAAATTCTCATATTTTTTCTTTACTAATACAGATATAATATCAAGCCCACCAGTAGAACCATGATTAGCAAAAACTATCCCCATACCTGCACCTGTAAGTACACCACCATAAAGACACAATAGAATTGTATCATGAAAATTGATTAATTTGTCTAAAAACTGAGTTAATATCAAAAAAATCGAAAGGGAAGCAGTACCTAATATTGTATAAAACGTAAATCGAGATCCAATTTTTTTGTAGCTTAAAATAAGCAAAGGTATATTAAGCATGAAAATTGTATAACCGGCCGGAAGTCCTGTTAAATACTGTACAATAAGAGAAATCCCAGAAACACCACCACTTAGAAGCTTTGCATGAACGATAAATGTATTAATCCCAATAGAGTAAATAAAAGTGCCAAAGAGAATTTCAACTATATTTTTTACACTTAGACTGCTTCTCAATTTATTATTGCTAACAAACATTATTATAATTGCCTCCTACAGTCTTATATAAAACACCAAAATATATCAATTGAGTTTCTTCCAAAATTAAGTTTAAACTATATCAACTAATTATGCAATAAATTATTCAAAATAATTTTTTTGAAAGTAAAAATTTCATTTGCTTCGTTTTGATACATTTATATTCATAAAAATTAAAATAATTATGCATAAAATTTTATATGCACTTTCAAAAAAAATAAAGCCAGCAGCAATGATTGCCACCAGCTTTTCAAAATACTTAATTGTTATTTTTTGTCTTCGTCGTTATCGTCTAAATCCTTCAATCTTTCCTCTATATATTTAAGTTGGTCCCTAAGGTATTGGACTTGTGCATTTAGGTAAGACTTCTCATCTACAGCACTGCCATATCTTGCCCAAAACGGTGCTTTAGCAGCGTAATACATATTTCTATATCCTCTGTGCATGCCATGTCCACTCATGTATCCTGGGGCACCGTGACCACAACAAAATCCCATACCTCTTCCAGACATCGGACCATATCCCATTGGACCTGTGCCATCTCCTCTTGGCATATAAACCACTCCTTTAAATTTATTTTGGTCTTATGACCGTTTCACAATTATATAGTATCACTGTTTTTGTCATATGTCAATAATTAAATAAAAATTTTTTATTATCCCTATGTTACGTATTGTACTTTTTTAATGCGCCCTTCTTGATCATACAATTTTATTATGAATTTATTACCCTTTACTTTTATTTCACAAAAACA
>JASBVU010000331.1 GCA_029960905.1 Thermoanaerobacterium sp. | reverse complement strand
TATGCGTTATTTGTGGTAAGAGGTGAAAAAAGTTATGAAATTTACAAAAATGAATGGATTAGGCAATGATTTTATAGTGCTGGAAAATTTGGAAAACAATGAATTGAATTATGACATACTAGCAAGAAAACTGTGCGATAGACATTTTGGCATAGGTGGGGATGGTCTTTTGATTGTAGAGCCATCTGGAATAGCAGATGTTAAGATGAGAATAATCAATTCAGATGGCAGTGAAGCGGAAATGTGTGGGAATGGAGCACGCTGCTTTGCAAAGTATGTCTATGAAAATGGTATAGTATCAAAAGGGAAAATGTCAGTGGAGACATTGTCAGGTATTGTAATGCCAGAATTAATATTCGAAGATGATAAGGTGGATAAAGTAAGAGTTCACATGGGCAATCCTATTTTTAGGCCTGATTTAATTCCAGTAAAAACAGATAAAAATCAATTTATAGAAGAGACGATAAAAATAGATGGAAGAGCTTATACTGTAACCTCGTTATTAGTTGGCGTGCCGCATACTGTTATTTTTGTTAATTCTATTGACGAAAACATGATTGTGAATGTAGGGCCATTAATCGAAAAATTACAGATATTTCCACGTGGAACAAATGTTGATTTTGTCAAAGTTGAAGATGAAAATAATATTACGGTGAGAACTTGGGAAAGAGGTGCGGGTTTGACTCTTGCCTGCGGTACTGGTGCTTGCGCTTCAGCGGTGGCTTCTGCATTAACAGATAGGACAAAGAGGAATGTTTATGTTCATTTCAAAAAGGGAGATCTGTATATTGAATGGACATCTGATAATAATATTTATTTAACAGGAAAAGCCGAAAAAGTTTTTACTGGTGATATAGATATTGTTTAGAAGGAAATAATGTTGATTATAATATTGATGGGTGATAAGATGATAAAAAGCATGACTGGTTTTGGCAGAGGTGAAGCAAACGAAAATGGTTTTCACGTCTTAGCTGAAATAAAAACTTTAAACCACCGGTTTTTGGATTTGTCGATAAAACTTCCGAAAGTTTTAAATGGATTAGAAGATAGGATAAGACTAAAAATTGGCGAAAGCATTAAAAGAGGTAGAGTAGAGATAAATGTTTCTCTTGAGGCTTATGAAAAAAGTCTTGATTCTCTTGAGTTAAATTACGATCTTTTAAACCAATACATAAATATAATTCATGACTTAAAAAAAAGTGTTAATCTTACGGATGATATAAAAATAAGCGATATTCTGTCGATACCGGGAATAATAGATGTGAAAAGCGTTGATGTAGACATAGACAACGTTTGGACTACCATAGAGAAAGCATTGGACATGAGCATTAAAAATTTAATTGACATGAGGGTTTTAGAAGGTATAAAATTAAAAGACGATATAATAAATAGATTGGACATGTTAAGTGGTATAATTGATAAGATAGAGGAAAGAGGACCTGCTGTTATAAATGAGTATAAGAAAAAACTTGAAACTCGCATAAGCGAGTTGATCGGTGGTGAACTTGATCAGAATAGGTTTTTAACTGAAGTGGCAATAATGGCTGATAAAACAAGTATTTCAGAAGAGATAACAAGGCTTAGAAGCCATATTAGCCAATTTAGGTTTTCGCTGGATAGTTCTATGCCGATAGGAAAGAAATTAGATTTCTTGACACAGGAGATGAACAGAGAGGCCAATACAATCGGTTCAAAGTCAATAGATCTTGGCATAATAAATGGAGTCATAGAATTGAAAGATCAGATTGAAAAAATAAGGGAGCAAGTACAAAATATAGAGTAGGAGGATAAATTATTATGGCCATCAAACTAATAAACATAGGGTTTGGCAATATTATTTCGGCAAACAGATTAGTAGCCATTGTAAGTCCTGAGTCTGCTCCTATAAAAAGAATTATACAAGAGGCGCGGGACAGAGGTATGCTTATCGATGCTACATACGGTAGGAGAACTAGAGCTGTTATTATAACTGATAGCGATCACATAATATTATCTGCTGTACAGCCAGAGACGGTTGCAAATAGATTAAATTCAAAAGACATAATTGACGAGGAAATTATTGAAGAAGAATCTGAAGATTAAGGGGAATGATATTGTTGTACAATAAAGGTTTATTGATTGTCATATCTGGTCCGTCAGGTGCTGGAAAAGGAACGGTTTGCAAAGCACTGTTGAAGAAAGATGAAAATCTCAAATTAAGCGTATCAATGACTACTAGAAAACCTCGCAATGGAGAAGTTGACGGTGAAAATTATTTTTTTACTACAGTTGAAAAGTTTAAAACACTTATAGAGAATAATATGCTTTTGGAATGGGCAAAGGTGTACGATAATTATTATGGTACACCAAAAGAGTTTGTGCAAAAAAATATAGATGAAGGACATGACGTGATTTTAGAAATTGACATTCAGGGTGCTTTAAAAGTTAAGGATAAATACCCAGAAGGTGTATTTGTGTTTATTTTACCTCCGTCAATGGAAGAATTGAAGAATAGAATTAAAAAGAGGGGAACAGAGACGGAGGAAGAGATTTTAAAGAGGTTTAAAAGTGCCTATGAAGAAATAAATTTCGTTTCTAGATATAATTATGTCGTCATAAATGATGATGTAGATTTAGCTGTTGACAAAATTCTTGCAATTATTAAAGCTGAAAAGTGTAGAGTTGATAGAAATAAAGGATTATATCTTGAAATAAAGGAGAGATGCTAAATGATTTTGTATCCATCGATAGTAGATTTAATGAATAAAATTGACAGTAAATATACTTTGTGTGCTTTAGTTTCAAAACGTGCAAGACAGATAATAAGTGGTGAACCAAGTCTGGTGGAGACAGATTCAAAAAAACCTGTGACAATTGCTACTGAGGAAATAAATGAAGGACTTATAACATTTGAAAGGCAAAAATTTGGCTTGAAGTAGAAGGTGTTTTAATGGCTTATACGAAAAATGTGGTCCTTGGAGTTACTGGAGGTATCGCTGCATATAAATCAGCGGATTTGGTCTCAAGGCTTGTAAAAAAGGATATAAATGTTGATGTAATAATGACAGAGTCTGCCACAAAATTTATTTCTCCATTGACCTTTGAATCACTAACACAC
>JASBVU010000330.1 GCA_029960905.1 Thermoanaerobacterium sp. | reverse complement strand
AAGACACCACTATGTATGTATCTTGCACATAAATACATTAAAGCTGCAAATTTTCCGCTGGTACCTGAGGTGGATCCGCCAAAGGAGCTGTTTGAAATAGATCACAACAAAATATTTGGTCTTATGATAAATATTGATAACTTAGTAGAGATACGAAAAGAAAGGCTTAAATCATTGGGCTTGGATTCTAAGGCAGTTTATGCTGCTAAAGATAGAATCATAAAAGAGCTTAACTACGCTAAGGAGGTGATGGAGAAGTTAGATTGCACAGTGATTGATGTAACGAATAAGGCTGTTGAAGAAACAGCAAGCATAATATTAAATCAAATAAATAAAGGAGGACTATAAATGGCTAAAAAATATGTATACTTGTTTAGCGAAGGAAATGCGTCCATGAGAAATTTGTTAGGCGGAAAAGGAGCAAACCTTGCTGAAATGACAAATCTTGGTTTACCTGTTCCGCAGGGCTTCACTGTCACAACAGAAGCTTGCACAAAATATTATGAAGATGGCAAAAAAATATCTGATGAAATAGTAGAAGAAATCTACAAGAATATGGCTATTTTAGAGGAAATAAATAACAAAAAATTTGGTGATAAGAAAAATCCGTTATTGGTTTCAGTGCGTTCAGGTGCAAGAGTTTCGATGCCTGGAATGATGGATACAATTTTAAATCTTGGGTTAAACGATGATACGGTTGTAGGACTCGCTGAAGCTACGAATAATGAAAGGTTTGCATACGACAGTTACAGAAGATTCATTCAGATGTTTTCAGACGTCGTCATGGGAATAGATAAAAATAAATTTGAAGCAATATTAGATGCTGTCAAAGAAGAAAACGGTGCAAAATACGATACGGATTTGACTGCAGAGAACTTAAAAGAGGTTGTAAAGAGATACAAAGAACTGTACAAGAAAGAGATGGGTGTTGATTTCCCACAGGATCCAAAGATTCAGCTTTTAGAAGCTGTTAAAGCTGTATTTAGATCTTGGGACAATCCAAGAGCTATTGTGTACAGAAGGTTAAATGATATACCCAGCGATTGGGGTACTGCTGTAAATGTTCAGACAATGGTATTTGGCAATATGGGTAATGACTCTGGTACAGGTGTGGCATTTACGAGAAATCCTGCTACTGGTGAAAAAGCATTGTTTGGCGAATTCTTGATGAATGCTCAAGGTGAAGATGTCGTTGCTGGAATAAGGACACCACAGCCAATATCAACATTAAAAGATATAATGCCTGAAGTGTACAATCAATTTACAGAAATTGCAAACAAGTTGGAAAATCACTACAGAGACATGCAAGATATTGAGTTTACTATAGAAAGATCAAAGCTTTACATGCTTCAGACAAGAAATGGCAAGAGGACTGCTCAAGCAGCATTGAAAGTCGCAATAGACTTAGTAAACGAAGGCTTAATAGATGAAAAAGAGGCAGTGCTAAGGGTCGATCCAAAACAGCTTGACCAATTATTGCATCCAATGTTTGATGCAGAAGCACTAAAGGCAGCAAAACCAATAGCAAAAGGCTTACCAGCATCACCAGGTGCAGCCGCAGGAAAAGTATATTTTACAGCAGATGATGCTGTTGAAGCTGCAAAAGGTAGAGGCGAAAAAGTGGTACTTGTGAGGATGGAAACATCTCCTGAAGACATAGAAGGAATGGTTGTTGCACAAGGAATTTTGACAGGACGCGGTGGTATGACATCACATGCTGCTGTTGTCGCTAGAGGAATGGGTACATGCTGTGTTGCTGGTTGCAGTGCTGCATTGATTGATGAGAACCAAAAGATAATGAAGATCGGTGACATTGTAGTTAAAGAGGGCGATTACATATCAATTGATGGAAGCACTGGCAATGTATATTTAGGAGAAATAAAGACTGTTCCGCCTTCTCTGACAGGTAATTTTGCTACATTGATGAGCTGGGCAGATAAGTACAGAAAGTTAAAAGTAAAGGCAAATGCTGATATTCCAAGGGATGCTAAAGTTGCTGTAGAGTTTGGTGCTGAAGGAATAGGCCTTTGCAGGACAGAGCATATGTTCTTTGCTGAAGACAGAATACCTGCTATGAGGGAAATGATAGTATCAAAGACCGAGGAGCAAAGAAGAAATGCCTTGAATAAACTTCTTCCTATGCAAAGGGCAGATTTTGAAGGATTGTTTGAGACGATGGGTGAACATCCTGTTACAATACGTCTCCTCGATCCACCGCTACATGAATTTTTACCACACGAAGATGATGATATAAAAGCATTGGCTAATGAAATGGGAATGACATTTGAGGATCTTAAAGCGACTGTAGAAAGCCTCAAAGAATTTAACCCAATGCTTGGATTCAGAGGTTGTAGACTCGCTGTCAAGTATCCTGAAATAGCTGAAATGCAGACAAGAGCTATAATTGAAGCAGCAATAAACGTATCAAATAAACTTGGCATTAATATTGAACCACAGATAATGATACCTCTTATAGGCGATGTAAAAGAAATGAAATATGTAAAAGACATAATCGTAAAAACTGCTGAAGAGGTATTAAAAGAAAAGAATTCTAACATCAAGTATTTGGTTGGAACGATGATTGAAGTTCCAAGGGCTGCTCTTACAGCAGATGAGATCGCAAAAGAAGCTGAATTCTTCTCATTTGGTACAAATGATTTGACACAGCTTACATTTGCATTCTCAAGAGATGATGCTGGTAAGTTTTTAGAATCATACTATGACAAGAAGATATACGACTTTGATCCATTCGCAAAACTTGATCAAAATGGTGTAGGTAAGCTTGTTGAAATGGGTACAAAACTTGGTAGGCAGACAAGACCTGAACTAAATGTAGGAATTTGTGGAGAACATGGCGGTGATCCATCGTCAATTGAATTCTGCCATAAAGTAGGACTTGACTATGTATCTTGCTCACCTTTCAGAGTTCCAATCGCAAGACTTGCTGCTGCACAAGCTGCAATAAAGGATGAAAAATAAAGAATAATATATAATATTTTAGGCTGCTGGCATATTTTGTCCAGCAGCCTTTTAAACTTATAAATTATTTTGCAACTTTTCTTCAATATTTCTCATGGTAGATGTTATAATTATAATAGAT
>JASBVU010000329.1 GCA_029960905.1 Thermoanaerobacterium sp. | reverse complement strand
TCTATGACAGTATTGCCTGTTACAAATATACTACTCTCATCTATGCCTTCTTTGATGAGGTTTTCCTTTGCAGTTATAGTTGGTGCAAAGTGCAAATCTGCCAGGACGCCTGTCAACTTTCTATTGATCTCCTCAGGATATGGAAACCACTTGTCGAAAGACCTTAATCCAGCCTCTACATGGCCTATCTTTATCTTTTTGTAAAAAGCTGACAGAGCAGAAACAAAGGTTGTGGTGGTATCACCGTGAACCAAAATCAAATCAGGTTTTTCTTTCTCTAAGACATCATCAAGCCCTCTTAACACAGATGATGTTATGTCAGACAATGACTGGCTTTCCTTCATCACATCAAGGTCATACTTAGGAACAACATTAAAAAGCCTCAGCACCTGATCCAGCATGTCCCGGTGCTGAGCTGTAACACAAACTACCGTTTCTATATCGCTGGCACTTTCCAACTCTTTAATAAGTGGTGCCATTTTTATTGCTTCTGGTCTTGTACCGAAAATAGGCATTACTTTTAGCATGTCTTCAGCTCCTTATATTTACACATTCATATTTTTAGCTTTGTGCCCATAAAGCCCCATCTTATCAGCGCCCCACAAAACAGCCAAAATTGCGATAATCAATATTATATAGCCTTTTGCGCCACTTGTGGAGGATATAAGTATCGCACTTAATCCCAAGAATAAACTTACACCGTACATTACAAAAACCGCCTGTCTCTGTGAAAGGCCCAGCGCCAAAAGCCTGTGATGCAGATGTCCTTTATCTGCCTCCATGATAGGCTTTTTATTTGCCAAACGCCTTATTATAGCAAATGTCGTATCAAAAACAGGAACGCCTAATGCTAATATGGGAACGGCAATTGCGATGGCAGCAGCCGATTTCACTGCACCCTGAATAGATACTGCCGACAAAATGAAGCCTAAAAACATGGCGCCAGTATCACCCATGAATATCTTTGCAGGGTTGAAATTGTACGGCAAGAATCCCAGTGCGGCTCCCGTGACAGCGACAGTAATCAATGCAGTAGCATAACGACCGTTTAGCAAAGACACCACAAACAACGAACCTGACGATATTGATGCTATGCCTGCAGCAAGTCCGTCAAGCCCATCGATTAGATTCATGGCATTTGTAATACCTACAATCCAAAATATACTAAGAGGGATGGCAAAAATCCCCATGTTTATCATGCCATCGCCAAATGGATTTGTAAGCCAATCGATCCTTACACCGCTTAAGACAACGACAAACGATGCCAAAAGCTGTCCTAATAGTTTTACTTTTGCTTTTAATTCGTATTTATCGTCAAATATCCCTAAAGCGACTATTATCGTGCTTCCCGCAATGATTCCAAGGTTAGTCTCCGATTTTGGCAAAAACAGAAGCATACTTAAAACTGTACCAAGGTATATGGCCAATCCGCCGATAAGCGGTACAGGCTTATTGTGAACACGCCTTTTATCCTTTGGTATGTCGATGGCTCCGATTTTATAAGCCAACTTCTTTGCCGCTGGTGTAGCCATGAGTGCAGCCACAAAAGCCACAACAAACGACAAAATGTATATTCTCATTTTAACACTCCCCTGAACTTATTACATAATTATATAATATTCCACCAACGCCATTATTGTCAACTGTTTATCGTCTTTCCATCTTCACAACTTCTATGGAAGCTTCTTTTAAATACTCAAAAGATAGCTTATCAGGGTAATCCCCTTCATAGACAACCCTTTTTATTCCTGCATTTATGATCATCTTAGCACACATAGAACATGGACTTGCACTTACATAAATTGTAGCATCTTTAGTGCTGACACCATTTAATGCGGCCTGTATTATGGCATTCTGCTCGGCATGAGTGCCTCTACATAGTTCGTGTCTTTCACCCGATGGTATGTTTAAACTTTCCCTCATGCATCCTACTTCTTCACAGTGTTTAAGCCCTGTGGGTGCTCCATTGTACCCTGTCGATATGATATGCTTGTCCTTGACAATGACAGCACCTACCTGCCTTCTTAAGCAAGTAGACCGTGTCTTTACCACATCTACTACCATCATAAAATACTCATCCCACGATGGCCTCATCTTTACATTCCTTTTACTTCGTCCCGAAAAGCCTGTCTCCAGCGTCACCAAGGCCGGGCACGATGTATCCATGCTCATTTAGCCTTTCATCGATGCAAGCTAAATAAATTGGCACTTCAGGATGATCTTTGTGAACAGCTTCTATGCCTTCTGGTGCAGCTATGAGATTGACAAGCTTTATGCTTTGTGCACCTCTCTCTTTTAAAAAGTGTATAGCAGCAGATGCAGATCCACCTGTTGCAAGCATAGGATCTACTACTATCAAATCCCTCTCATTTATATCAGAAGGCAACTTGCAGTAGTATTCAACAGGCTTCAATGTCTCAGGATCCCTGTAAAGCCCTATGTGTCCAACCTTTGCTGCAGGTATAAGCTTCATCATGCCATCTACCATGCCAAGTCCGGCTCTTAATATTGGCACTATGCCTAACTTTTTGCCAGCTATAACCTTCGTCTTGGCAACCGCAATAGGTGTCTTTACTTCTATCTCTTCAAGTGGAAGATCTCTCGTCACTTCATACGCCATAAGCATAGATATTTCTTCAACAAGCTCCCTAAATTCCTTTGAACCTGTATTTTCGTCCCTTATCAGACTGATTTTGTGCTGTATCAATGGATGATCTAAAACATAAACATTATCGTACATTCATTTACCTCCTATGTCATTTTGAGTATTTTTTTTCGATCTCAGAAATCTTGTCAATCCTCTTTTGGTGTCTTCCTCCTTGGAATTCAGCGTCAAGCCATTCATCCACCAAAAGTGCTGCAAGACCAGGTCCTACAACTCTTCCCCCCATGCAAAGCACGTTTGCATTGTTGTGCTCTTTTGAGTACCTTGCTGAAAATGCATCAGATACGTGAGCTGCCCTTATGCCAGGTACTTTGTTGGCAGCAATTGAAATGCCAACACCAGTGCCGCACAAAAGTATGCCTTTCTCAAACTGTCCACTGGCTACAGCCTCTGCGACTTCTCTGGCATAATCAGGGTAGTCTACAGAATCTTCACTG
>JASBVU010000328.1 GCA_029960905.1 Thermoanaerobacterium sp. | reverse complement strand
TGAAAGCAAGATTGTCATATTCAGTATATACGTCCTTTGTCGATACAGATATATGAGGCTTTACTATAAGCAATTTCAAATGGGGCGTATCTAAGTCTTGAAGCACATCGCCTATGCCAGCAGCCACTTTAGTACCGCCCTCTATGCAAAAAGGCACATCAGCCCCTAAAGAAACAGCCAAGTCTTTTAAAACAGGCAACTTTATATTAAGGTTCCAAAGTTTGTTTAAAGCAACTAAAGTTGCTGCGGCATTTGAACTACCACCAGCAAGTCCTGCAGCAACTGGTATGTTTTTTTCAAGTCGAATGTGAACACCGTATCCACCAAATTCCCTTTTTAATAAATTCGCTGCTTTTATGATTAAATTAGATCTATCTGTAGGTACAACCTTTCTATCGCATTCGAGAACTATGTCATCACACATCTCAAATTCTAATTTATCATATAAATCTATCGATTGCAAAACCATCTCAACAAAATGGTATCCATCATCTCTTTTCCCTTTGACATCCAGTGCCAAATTTATTTTTGCGTATGACTTTGCCTTTAGTTTGTCCATAATCAATTCACTTCCACAAAAAAATTACGCTATAATATATATTATACATTATACACGAAAATCCTTCTACATATGTTTAAATCGACAAATAAATTTTCTCGATAAGATAAATAAAATAAAGTTGGAATAAATCATAAATTCCAACTTTAGCTTAAATTTCATATTTTATTAGGTATTATAAGCTTTGATCCAGCCAAAATCCTCTCATCTTTTAATTCATTTACTTTTATTATTTCTTCTTTAGAAGTCCTGTACCTTTTCGCTATATCCCAAAGTTCATCGTCTTTTTGAACCATGTATATTGTAATGCTGTGTCTATTTTCTTCACTTCTTAAATCTTCCGTCTCCTTCGCATCTATAAGCACATCGTACTTGTTAATTTTAAAGGTATCTACAGTCGCATCGACTACAAATTTAAGTTCTGCTTCCTTCATTGCCATAATGTCATATGAAATATGTGTTACCTTTAAATCAACAAAAAGATCTCCATCGTCAATAGGCACATCCAAAAACGTCTTAAACTGTGCTTCGTCTTTATATGACATTGGATTGCCATTATCGCCTATATATATGATGTTATAATCAATCACACCTTCTAAGACGGCTTTTCCGTCTTTTAAAGCGTAGTCTGAAAGCACAGGATATGCTACGACATCAATTATTCTTCTGACATTGTTTTTAAATTCCACGTTTTCTTTAAATATGGCTTGGGATTTAAAACGATCTTGTTGACTTACAGCATCTATTTTTTCAATTAAAGGTTCAATATTTCTATTAATGCCGTATATGTCTACTGGAATTTCAGCCTCATCTTTCTCAGTTACAACAGTATCAGTCTTAAGAACCAATTCTATGTCGATTATTCTGTTATCTCCGCTTTCATCAGGTAAGATCTCTATGTTTTTCTCAATTATCCTTTCATAAGTATTGGCATTCATATAGCCTAATGCACCGGGCACGTCTATAAAATTAGCATAGTTTAGGTCGCATTCTTCATAGCCGTACTCATCTTTCGAATCGCCTTCGTATACTATATAGACGTGTACAGTACCCTGTATGATGACACGGTTATCTGTTATTTTAGGCTCATCAGGCTTTATAAGCATATCAGCTTTCAAGATTCTAACTACATTAGGTTCACCGTCAGAAATTTTCACCTGTTCTTTCAAGAAAGTTTCTGCGCTGTTTTGACCTACAATATTGGCCAATTTGATGGTCTTTTTCAAATATTCTATCTCCTCATCGCTTTGAATACCCACTATGGCTTCCTTCTTTTCTTTTGCAAATGCCCTTCCAGATACGCTAACTATTGCCTTTACATTCATTTTTCGGCTATTGATAAGAGAAAAATCTACATGTTCTACCCGGCAGTTGACAATTGATTTGCACTTTGAATCAACACCGCCAATCTCTAAAAAATGTGTAAAATCTACCGACTTGTTAATTTTAACGAGTTTTTTGTCTTTGTCAGCTACGTATATTATGTTCAGCTTAAGCTGCCCGTCAACTTGAATCTTGCCATCGCTTTCAATAACGTCATTTATTACAGATTCTCCTAAAACCGCAATCACATTTATAGCATCAGGCATGTCTTCCGGTACTATTACGTCGCTTTCTATAAGAGCCTGACTATCTTCCCCGCCTACAAATCTGTCATAGCTTATGGGGTTTGTCAATGCACCTTGTAACATTTTTTAACCTCCTCGTATTAAATATATGATCAAATATAGAAGCTATATTTATCTAATATAATAATATAAAAGGAGGTCGTAAAATATGCTAAAAACAAAAACCGATGACAATCGGTTTTTGTTACATGCATCGTATTTCTTTTTCGCCTTTCATAAGTGTAAGCTCAACTGTATCTGTCAAAATGTCAGAATAACTATATGAGACCCTGCGGGTTGTTCCGTGTCCATCTATGACTATAATAAAAATGCTTGGATATGTTTTTTCTAAAAATCCTTCACGGATTATTGTCTTCTTTCTTCCACCGTTAGTTTTTAGCCGGACTCTGGAGCCAACATGGTCATCCAGCTTCTTTTTAATCTCATGTAGGGCTAATCTATCGGCCAATTTTATCACTCCTTACAAAATTCTGAAAATATTATAACACATTTTTCATTCTTTGTCAAATAAAATATATTATTATACCAGTGAAAATGTAGTTTGTCAACAAATTAATTTATGCTTAAAAGCACAAATAAATGCGCTAAATAGAGAAATATTCGGTATAAACCGAGAAAAATTAATAGCGAGTCAGTTGACTCGCTAAAATTTAGCCTTTGGAACACCGTATCTAAACTTCCCCATCGTCTGCAGTCCGCCAATCCCTGCCGAACCTGTGATGGTATCCTCTATAAGCTCTTCAATTTTTACTATCTCATTTATATGAGCATAAGCTACTTTTTCACATACTAAAACAGGATCAAGACAGTGTATCAGCACTCTTTCAGGTGAACTTGCATAATTTGCTCCAGATGATATTAATGCTTCATAATTAGACTGGCAAGCACCTGCAAAAATCACCAAATCGTCCAGCGACGGCTCATAGCTTCTAGC
>JASBVU010000327.1 GCA_029960905.1 Thermoanaerobacterium sp. | reverse complement strand
CACCGTATACTAACCACTCAATTTATATACACTTATGCCAATATTACAAAAAAATCACCACTAAAATCACCTAAACATAAAAATATTCTATTCTTCAACCATAGTACATAAACACACTCAATTGCGTATCAATACCACCATGACGTCATTAACTTAAATGTTCCTTAATACCGTCATACCACTATGCTCTATTCCATATATTGTAATATAACTGTACTCTATAGTCATACAGACGCTTTTACTTCACCCCATCTTCTCATACTATTGTCATAGAATCTCACACTGACGCATGATTAAAACGAATAATTTTTACTGTAAGGGCTGCTATCCGCGCTCTATCCTTTTGTTTGCAATATTTATATACAGAATCTCAAAACAAGCGGGAGAAGTGCTAATTACCCAGAGGTCATGCATGATCTGAGCACCACCGTACCTCTAGGTTTTGCCTTGATCAATTTTACAGTGACACCAAGCATAAGGATAAAAAATGGTATTGAAAGGTTGTCCACATTTGTAAGTAACTTGGTTCTATGAATCTTCATGTCAGATACGTAGGACGGACTCTTTCCTGTGTAAATATTTGTGACAGCTACGTCTATTTTCTACTAGATGTTTACACAGTTTTGTCACAGGAAATCTACGCTTAAAATATGTGTTTCATTCAAGCGGTAACCGCTGTACGAGCAGTGACATTGCTGGTGGCACCTTAAATGTGAACCAACGTTACGGCACACCGTGATGCACCCGCATTAAAGTTTTGTAAATTCGTTATTACGATTATCGAGTTGGCTAGATAGAAAACCGGAAATGAAATGGATGCCCTTTTCGAATAGCTGAGTTTCTTTGCCTAAAATAGCCCAATATTGTTTCCCTTTTTCTATCACGAGGTTACTGAGCCATTGCATGAACGCGCGCGCCTCGGCGGCTTTTTTTTTCTGCTGTGCTGTATAAAAGCGAAAAGCCAGAAGTTACTATCTCGAATAAAAAACCCCTCGAACTGCCATCTCACTACCGAAAATGAAAGAGAATGAACTTAAAAATGAGAAGAGTGTAGATGTATTATCCTTCAAACAGCTCGAATCCCAAAAGATTGTTCTACCTCAAGATCTTTTCAGAAGCAGCTTTACCTGGTTTTGTTATGAAATTTACAAGTCCTTAGCGTTTCGCATCTGGATGCTATTATGGCTACCACTTAGCGTCTGGTGGAAACTTTCCAACAATTGTATTTACCCACTTATAGTTTCACTTCTGGTCCTGTTTCTGGGACCAATATTTGTCCTTGTTATTTGTGGACTTTCTCGTAAGCGTTCCTTATCGAAACAACTCATTCAGTTTTGCAAAGAGGTTACTGAAAACACACCAAGTTCTGATCCTCATGATTGGGAAGTTGTTGCAGCAAATCTAAATTCGTACTTATATGAAAATAAGGCTTGGAATACTAGGTACTTTTTCTTCAATGCCATGGGCTGCCAAGAAGCGTTCAGAACAACCCTTCTCGAACCCTTCTCTTTGAAAAAAGACGAAGCTGCCAAGGTTAAGTCATTTAAGGATTCCGTCCCTTACATTGAAGAAGCATTGGGAGTTTATTTTAGAGAAGTTGAAAAACAATGGAAGTTGTTTAATACTGAAAAATCATGGAGCCCTGTTGGCCTGGAAGATGCTAAACTTCCCAAGGAAGCTTACCGATTTAAGCTTACTTGGTTTTTAAAGAGGATTTCCAATATTTTTATGTTGATACCATTCCTTAATTTTTTGTGCTGCATATATGTGTCACGGGGAATGTGCCTTCTATTACGCACCTTGTATCTCGGGTGGATTCTTTTCATGTTGGTACAAGGTTTCCAAAATATAAGGGTTTTGATTATGAGCATGGAACACAAGATGCAGTTCTTGTCGACTATTATAAATGAGCAAGAAAGTGGTGCGAATGGATGGGACGAAATTGCAAGGAAAATGAATAGGTACTTGTTTGAGAAAAAAGCCTGGAAGAATGAAGAGTTTTTCTTCGACGGGATTGACTGTGAATGGTTTTTTAACCACTTCTTCTACCGCGTTCTATCTGCGAAGAAATCTATGTGGCCTTTACCATTGAATGTGGAACTATGGCCATACATTAAAGAAGCGCAATTATCCTGCAGTGAGGAGTCCTTAGCGTAAAGATAAATACAACTTTTTCAATTTATATATTTTGTAGTTTGTCAGCTGCGAATTACCAAAACGAGACTACTTTTTACCATTACAACCATTTTCTTTTTCCCTATTTCTCACTGGTTGAGAGAACTCGATGTGCCACCATCCTACCATATGCGCAAAACTTATTGTCTTTCTCCTCCCAGTGATGCTATATTCCATGCATATTCTGAACGATGGTTTGTGTTTTTATCAAGCAAGGTTAATCACATGGCGTGGCTTGCTCCACACATCAGTAGAAAACGCATACCGCAGCGGAATCCTTAAATAATAAGTGATTTTACTGTTCATCAACTACAATCGGACTCTTTCACAATTACCCTTCTTGTTTTCCACATTTACTGTTAATCAAGGAATATACAAAAGCTCATGAAAGCCTTTATTGAACACTAAATAGAAACCCTCCTGCCACGAAAAACTTCAAGATCGATAACTTTAATCTTAAAAATTTGACACATTTGAAGGCGACGACTCCGGGCCGATCGATGCCCTGAAAAAAAAAAAAAAAAAATAAAGGCGACCTCGTTTAAGGTGAATATGGAAGAAAATGGTTATATAATTGCTTGAACATTTGTCGTTATATATTAACAATAGCATCAACCGGTTTACTAGCAAGTGAGTCTAAAATATGATTTTTTAACATAGATATTGATGACCCATGTCGTTGAAGTGGACACACATCGAAGAATACCACAAAAGGAAGAGAGGATTCTTGTCCTTGCTCCGCCAAGTTGTTCATAAATATCACGATTGACCAGTAGTAACAATATTAATATACACTTACATATAATCAACTATTTATACTATCAAAAAAAAAAAAAGCTTTTTTTTTTTTTTTTTTCCGTTATTTCTTAAGGTTTATGGAATTTCATTCGTAAAGGCATCAGTCTCTAGTTTGCGATAGTGTAGATACCGTCCTTGGATAGAGCACTGGAGATGGC
>JASBVU010000326.1 GCA_029960905.1 Thermoanaerobacterium sp. | reverse complement strand
TATTTAAGTATGTACCCCTTTTCGGAATTATAATTGCTTTTAAAGATTTTCGATATGATAAGGGAATATGGGGAAGCGAATGGAATGGCTTTAATAATTTTAGATTTCTTTTTAAAACTAACATAATTTGGGAGCTAACTTTTCGCACTATAGCTTACAATCTTGTTTTTATGACACTAGGGGTGTTAGTACCAGTTGCACTTGCGTTAATGTTAAATGAAGTAAGGAGTCGCAAATTAATAAAATTCTATCAGACATCTTTTTTGCTGCCTTATTTTCCATCTTGGATCGTTGTCTCATATATTGTATATGCGCTATTAAATCCGTCAGGATTGGTAAATAATATGTTGCAGTATTTAGGTATGGAAAGGATTAACTGGTATCAGACTCCTTATCCTTGGATCTTTTTACTTCCTTTAATAAATACCTGGAAAGGAATGGGATATAGTGCTTTAATATACTATGCTACATTAATAGGTATAAATCAAGAATATTATGAAGCTGCTGAAATTGATGGTGCTGGTAGTTGGCACAAAGTTAAATATATCTCCATACCATTTTTAGTTCCAGTAATTATTGTGCTTGTTTTATTAAACTTAGGAAGATTGATCAATGGTGATTTTGGTTTATTTTATCAGGTTACTCAGCAGGAATCATTCCCTTATCTCAGGGAAACAACAGATGTAATAAATACATATGTCTATAGAGCGTTGCGCATTGATGGAGACATTGCTGCGTCAAGTGCAGTAAGCTTTTACCAGTCAATAGTTGGGTTTATTATGCTGGTCATAGCTAATTCGTTGGTTAGAAGATATGATAAAAAATCGTGCTTTATATTAATCAATATTTAAGAGGTGAACAAAAGTGGCTACAACTGCTCTGAAAATTAGTCAAAAAATTAAATTATCGAAGATTATCATACATGTGATATTGTTATTAACTGCCCTTTGCTGCATTTTCCCATTCATTCTAATTGTTATGGTGTCTTTTACTTCTGAGTTGTCTATATTAACACACGGTTACAAATTTATTCCTCAAGAATTTTCAATTGACGCTTATAAATTAATTTTTAGCAATCCTGAACAAATTTTAAATTCATATAAAACTACTATTATAATAACAACTATAGGTACTATTATTAATGTTTTAATAACTTCAATGTTTGCCTATGCCATAGTAAGGAAAGAGATGTTTGGCAGGAGAGTGCTTTCATTTTTCGTAGTGGTTTCGGGTATGTTTAGTGGGGGCTTGGTTGCGACCTATATCGTTATGACACAATATTATCATCTACAGAATACCTATGCTGTAATGATACTTCCCCATATCGGGAATATGTGGTATATATTTCTGTTTCGTGCTTTCTTCGGGGATATGACTTATTCTTTGACAGAATCAGCTATTATAGACGGAGCTAATGATGTGACCATTTATCTTAAGATTATTTTACCAGTATCAAAACCGATTGTAGCCACGGTTGCTCTTTTTTCAGCTCTCGATTTATGGAATGAGTGGTATCAAGCTATGCTATACATTACAAAGGATTCTATGATACCGTTGCAGTTTTTACTGCAAAGAGTATTAAGACTTGTTCAGTTTATCACCGCAAATATGGATAGAATTCCTTCATCTCTCATTGGCTCAATGAGCATGCCGCAAGAATCACTAAAAATGGCTATGGTGGTTGTAGCTGCAGGACCCATGTTAATTGTATTTCCATTTTTTCAAAAGTATTTTGTTCGTGGAATTGTTTTAGGTTCAGCTAAAGAATAAGGAAAATTAGGTATAATCTAGCCCTCCCAAAATATTAAAAGGAGGTGGAAAAGCATATGAGGGAAAGACAGAGTACCTAAATATTAGCAGTCTTTAGAAGAAACTTTAGAAATTCTAAATTTTTAGGGAGGTATTTTCGTGAAAAAAATGGGTGTAAAATGGGTGGTGTTGGTATTAACCATAGTATTTTTATTCACTGTGTTATTATCCGGCTGCAGTGATAAGAAAGATAATAATGTGACATCACCTCAATCTGAGAATACTCAGGAGACGGAAAAACCTACTGAAACAGCTAATGAAGAACATAATAAGGAAGAAGAATTGGAGCATGTTGAATTGATATGGTATATGCTTAATACGCCGCAAACAGACGCAGAAAGTGTATATGAAGAGGCTAACAAAATTATCAAAGAAAAAATTAATGCTACAGTTGATTTCAGAACCGAAGATTATGGGACAATGGAAGAGAAAATGAAAATGGTAATTGCTTCCGGCGAAAAGTTTGATATTTGCTGGACTTCTAACTGGCTAAATCAGTATGAGCCTAATGTAAGAAGAGGTGCATATTTACCTTTGGATGAATTAATAGATAAATATGCACCAAAAACAAAAGAGACTATTCCAGAAACCGTATGGGATATGACAAGAATAGATGGCAAAATATACGGTGTTCCTAATTATCAGATTTGTGTAGGTTGGCCAGGAGTTGCCATTAATAAAACTCTTGTTGATCAATATGATTTAGGAGATATCAGCCAAATCAAGAGATACGAAGATTTAGAGCCCTTACTTATAGCGTGTAAAGAAAAAACACCGGGTATATTCCCATTAGATGCAGTTAAAAATCATGGCCAATATCCACCAGAGCTCGGTATTGAACCAGTACCAGGTCTGCCGATTCCTTTGAATATCGATAAAAACAACAAGATAATTAATCCATTAGGACCGTATGATGAATATCGCAGAGCAAGACTTGAATTGAATCGACGGTGGATTGAGATGGGGCTGGTCATGGATCTCATGAATCAAAAAAATCTCAATGCACTAGCAAGTGCAGGGAAAGTACTTGTCATGTATTCTCAGATTAAACCTGGAGGAGAAGTAGAAAAGAAGATGCAGACCGGCTATGAGTGGGTCATGATACCTACACAGGAGCCACGTCTCGACAGGACAATGTGTATTTCTACATTACAAGCTATAAGTGTAACATCCGAAAATCCTGAGAGAGCAATGATGCTTATAGAACTTGTAAACACCGATAAAGAGCTATATAATTTGCTAGTATTTGGGATTGAGAATAAGCATTACAAAAAGATTGGACCGAATCGTATCGAACCCATTAAAGACAGTGGTTATCAGGGCATAGCTTGGGCAATTGG
>JASBVU010000325.1 GCA_029960905.1 Thermoanaerobacterium sp. | reverse complement strand
TTTCACTAATTGACAATATTTTTGTCGTATTTGAAATAGCTAATGTATTTTCGGTAGTTATTTTTTGTAAAAGTGTATCAATTGTGTCACTAAAAGTTATACTCTCATGTATGCTTGTTTCTGGACTCGTTGTCTCTTTCGCAATATTTAATTTAAAATCCTGAAAGCCAGTTAATCCAATATGTCTGCAGAATCTGATTATTGTTGTTTCTCCTACATTAATTTTTTCTGCAAGTTCTGTTATTGAAGAATAAAGTACTTCTTCCGAGTTCTCAAGAACATAGTCAGCTACTCTTTTTTCTGCATTTGTCAATGAATTATATACACTTCTAATTTTTAATACAACGCTATTTTGTTCCTGCATATTTTACCGCCTTTCTTATTGATTCAGCAAAATGTCTTGTTATCTCTTGAGGTCTTGTTATTGCAGTACCTACTACTACTGCATACGCACCAAGTTCTAAAGCTTTAATGGCTTCTTCCGGTGTCCATATTCTTCCCTCAGCAATAAGTGGAACCTTTAATACTTTTGACAATCTTTCAATTAATTCAAAGTCTGGTCCATCAATTTTAGGGCTATAGTCTGTATATCCAGAAAGTGTTGTAGATACAATATCAAATCCTAAATTTTCCGCTTCAATTCCTTCGTTATAAGTAGATATATCAGCCATTACCAAAATGTTTGGATATAATTTTTTAATTTCTCTCAAAAGATCCTTTGTTGAAATATCTCCTGGCTTAATCAACTTAGTCGCATCAATTGCAACAATATCCGCGCCAGCTTTAACAACAGCACTTACTTCTTCTATAGTAGGTGTTATATAGGGCTTATACCCTTCATAATTTTTTTTAATAAGGCCTATAATAGGGAGTTTCACTTCTCTCCTTATAGCTTTTATATCTTCATAACCATTGGCTCTAATAGCTACTGCACCACCCATTTCTGCAGCTTTAGCCATTTTTGCCATTATTAATGGGCTGTGAAGTGGCTCGTCACTAAGTGCTTGACATGAAACTATTAGTCCATTTTTTATATCATCTAATACCTTCATTGGCATCTCCTCTTTTCTTTTTCTTATATAAATATATTCGGCATATATCGAAAAATTACTCCTTAATTTTTATTAAAAAAGAAAATTTTTTTAATTATGAATGTTAAAATCCTATAGCTAGTAGTTCATGTATTTTATTTTTCAATAGACTATCACTGTATGTCTATCATCATAAAACCCCTATTGTAAGTAACAATAGGGGTTTTTCATACTTCCACGGTTATATATACCAAATCCCAGATATAAAGCTCTGGTATTATAAATCTTATGGCCCTTCCTTGTTCATGTGTGACATATTCATACGAAATCTTCTGAGGATGACCATGATTTATGTCTGGTGATGCAACAAATACTTCTTTTACATCTTCAACTACAAGGGCCACTACTTCAATATCTCTCAATAAGTTCGGCCTCTTTTCTTTTCCTTCATTCCAATTCATATTTTTTATACCAGTAAAATTGATAAGGTTAATTATTTTATAGCCTGGTTTCTCTTTTATTATTGTCCAAACACTATCTTCTTTTGCAATAGGCGAAAATTTAGCTCCTTTAAAAACATATTCTTCATTTATCCCACCTGTATATGTCATTGTATCATCGATTATGTCAAATCCATAGAGAAGTTCTTCATACCTGACTATAAAATCGTAATAATTTCTTAGTTCGCAAATAAACCGCTTATCAGAAATCTTAAAATAATTAGGATAATACCCTTCCGTCAAAATGCCATTCTCTTCTCCCAGCAAAAGGTGAAACCCGCCAGAAGCAAATATGGAAGCCATAGTCAATATTGTAGCATTCTCGGCATATTCTATGTTTGTATTTTCAGATTTTGAAAATGGCTTCATATACGCAGCTAATATCACCTGCTTTGTGGTGCCGTGTTTTTTCACATTTGCAATCAGGTTGTACAAGTCTTGATAGGTATCATTAGGTGGCCATACTTCTATGTATACCGCGTCCTGCTTTGAATCTATCACTGAATCAATAGGCCAATTATTTACAGCATTAAATATTAACTTAACATCGTATCCATTATTTTCTATATAACTTTTCGCATCATTAATTAGTTTAGGAAAATCATCTTTTAACCGTCTTAATCTTTTCAATCCATCTTTCATACTCACTGCTTCTTTAGGAAATCCATATTGATCCATGTGAATACCATCAAATCCAAATTTAATTGCATTCAAGAACTCTTTAATTATATGCTGATGCCATTCGCATTCTTTTGAAATATCCATTATATATATAAAATTTGCAAATTCATAATACTCATCATTATTATTTAGAAGGGCCCAATCTTTATGCTTTTCAAAAAATTCCGACTCAGATCCGTATACTGCACCATATGCCATTGCCTTCATTCCATATTCATGAGCTTTTAAAATTTTTTGTTTAACAACATTTATAGATAAATCTCTTCCAAGTGGATCTTTAAATCTCTCTGTCGGCGGTATCAATTCATGATGCCTATACATCCAATCATAAAACTGAACAAGATTTATATGATACTTATTCATCTCTATCAAATCGCTGTAATCATCTTTATCGCTTTCAAAAAAATCTGAAATAAATCCACATCTCGGTGCATACATTGAATTTTTGACTACATCAAATGAAGTCGTCGCATCTTCTATCAATTCATTACCGTTGAATAAAGACACATTGACGCCGAAGCCTGCCATAGATTCATTATCACAATTGACATTAAATTCAAATTCTTTAAGCTCCTCATTTTTAAGATCACTTTCAAACTGCAATATTCTATCATTTAAATGGAAAATATCACATTTAATAATATATCCACTTTTACTTTTAAATTCTTTATTGCTAAGTTCCACAATTATTTTTATATTTTCTCCATTCAAATATTGTGTTTTAGAAGGATATACATCTTTTATCAGCATTCTTTTCACCCGCCTCAATCATTTTTATTAAAACTATATACATTGCATGAGACCATAACAATGGTTTTGCTACTTCACCCCATTTTTCTATCCAATACGGATAATATTTATCATCGTTGACATGGAAGCAAACCTGCTCTGGCAAATATCCATTGTCATCCATCTGATCTTCTATCCACTTTTTAATATTTTTAG
>JASBVU010000324.1 GCA_029960905.1 Thermoanaerobacterium sp. | reverse complement strand
AAATGCAGCAATAAGAGTTTCACCAATTGCTATGGCAACGGGGCAGGCGGCAGGGACAGCTGCAAGTATAGCAGCAAAAGAGAATGCAAAAGTTTCGAATGTTGATGTAAAAATGCTGAGAAACATTTTATTAAAGCAAGGGGCTTATATTTAATGGTACAAGGTACATTAAATAGGTACCTTGTACCATTAAATTTTTACATATTTACTGGTTTATTGTTTTCATCTACAAATATTACTTTAGGCTTATAATTTTTGGCTTCCTCATCCTCCATTATTGCATAAGATATTATGATGATTATATCGCCTACCTGACATAGTCTTGCTGCTGCGCCGTTTATACATATTGTACCTGAGCCACTTTCGCCTTCTATTGCGTAAGTGTCAAATCGTGCACCGTTGTTGATGTTTAAAACTTGTACTTTTTCATTTGGCAGTATATCAGCAAGTTCCATTAAATTTTTATCAATTGTTATAGAACCCTGGTAATTTAAGTTGGACTCTGTTACAATTGCTCTGTGTATTTTAGATTTCATCATAAACCTTTGCATTATATATTTTCCCCCCACAATAGATTATCTATAAGTCTTGTTGTCCCAATAAAGCAAGCTATTGCAATAAGTGCTTTATCTTTTATATAAGTTAAGTCTTCTAATGTATCAGGATGAACGCAGGAGACATATTGTACTTTGCATAAAGGCTCTGAGTTTAAGACCTCATTTACTTTTTTTATTATAGTATTAGCATTTCTTTCGCCATTTAGAAGTAATTTTTCAGCTTCTTTTAAAGATTTCGAAAGTATTAAAGCTGCTTTTCTTTCTTCAGGATTTAGATAGACATTTCTTGAACTCATTGCTAAACCATCAACTTCTCTTACAATAGGCGCTTTTATTATTTCTACAGGGAAATTTAAGTCTTCCACCATTTTCTTTATTACTGCAACTTGTTGGGCGTCTTTTTGTCCGAAAACTGCGATGTCTGGGGTGAAAATGTTAAATAATTTTGCTACAACTGTTGTGACGCCTTTAAAATGACCGGGCCTGAAAGCTCCACAAAGTTTATCAGTAATTTTATCTACATTTACTGTCGTGAGAAGTTCAGAAGGATACATTTCCTCTACAGAAGGAGCAAAAACAAGGTCACAGCCTTCTTTTTCAAGAAGTTTTAAATCCCTTTCCAGGTCTCGAGGATATCTATCAAAGTCTTCATTAGGTCCGAATTGAATTGGATTTACAAATATGCTTACAGATACAAAATTTGAATGCTTTTTTGCAATTCTTACGAGGGACAAATGGCCTTCGTGCAAATATCCCATTGTAGGTACAAGTCCAATTTTTTTACCTGACAATTTTTGTTCTTTAATTATATTTCTTACATCACTAATTTTATCTGTTACTATCATTTATTCTCCCTCTTTTCTAAAGTAAAAGAATGTTCTTCATCTGGAAATAAACCTTGTTGTACTTCTTTAATGTAGGCATTTATGCCCTCTATCATTATTTTTTCAATATCTGCGTATTGTTTTACAAATTTAGGCCTATGACCTTGTGTTATACCTAACATGTCATGGGTGACGAGGATTTGGCCATCGCAGTAAGGACCTGCTCCTATTCCAATAGTTGGAACTGAAATATTTTCTGCAATGTCTTTTGCAAGCTCCATTGGGATGCTCTCAAGCACTAGGGCACATATGCCGGCTTGTTCTAATACTTTTGCATCGTTAAAAATTTTTTTGGCTTTTTCTTTTTCTTTGCCTTGGACTTTATATCCTCCCAATTGATGTACTGATTGAGGAGTAAGTCCGAGATGGCCTACCACCGGTATTCCTGCATCTACTATGGTTTTGACTATGGAAGCTATTTCTTCTCCGCCCTCCAACTTTACGGCGTGAGCTCCGCCTTCTGCAATAAGCCTTGCAGCATTTGCCATAGTCTGTTCTTTTGATATGTGATATGACATAAAAGGCATGTCGGCAACTACAAAGGCACGATTTACTGCCCTTGAAACGGCTTTTGTGTGATGTATCATGTCCTCCATTGTGACAGGTATTGTGCTTTCGTATCCTAAAACCACCATTCCAAGGGAATCTCCTACTAAAATCATGTCAATTCCGCAATTATCGAGGATTTTAGCTGTGGGGAAGTCATAAGCAGTTAAAGCTACAATCTTTCTTCCTTCTTTCTTAAATTTCCTTAGTGTGAGAGTTGTTACTTTTTCCTCCATTTAATATACCCTCCAATTCAAAATATTTTTCATTGTTAAAACTTCCTTTTTCATAAGCAATCTCAAGAGTTAATTTACCCAAACTTTTATAAAGCTCTTTAAGACTTGGATCTTTTATATTTTCAAGATGAAGTTTTACAGTGTTTACATCCCCTCTTGCTATAGGACCTGTCAAAGCATCAGTTGTGCCTTTTTCTTTTATATTTTTTAAAGTTCCATCCATTAAAGGGATTAAGGTATCAGGATAATTTTCAAAAGGAAAACCTGATTCTTTTAGAAGAAGCAAACTAAATTTTGAAAGAGCTACAAGGTAATTTGAGGCTACAACACAAGCAGCATGATAAAGGGGTCTTACTATATTGTTTAAAACTATGTATTTACCTGATATTTTATTTACAATTTCTTTTCCAATTTCAACTGCTTTTTCATCTCCTTCTAAAGTGAAATAGGATTTTGGGAGAAGTTCTAAAGCTGATGATACAGAGGGACACGTTTGTATAGGATGCATTACCATGATAAAATTATTTTCATCTTTAAGAGGGTTTAAAACTTCTAAATTTAAAGCTCCACTTAAATGAGCAAAAGTTTTTTCTTTAAGTGTTTCCTTGTACTGACTTAAATTATTTACTACTTCTGATATGCTGTTGTCATTTGTGCTTATTATAATTACATCAGAATTTGTGATGACCTCTTCATAAGAAGAAAAGACGCTGGATTGTGTAAATTCAGCTGATTTTTTGGCTGATTCTAAACTCCTGCTTAAAAAACCTGAAATATTAATACCATTTTGGGATAACAAAAAAGCGAGGCTTGTTCCTACAACGCCAGCCCCGACAAATCCAATTTTCAATAGTTTTCCCTCCTTTTAATTAAGACAAAAAACCTTCCACGGATGGGAAGGTAAATCTTCTTTATTTCCCGTCCCGGTCTTGGG
>JASBVU010000323.1 GCA_029960905.1 Thermoanaerobacterium sp. | reverse complement strand
CATAATAAAAAACAAAATTATCTGTTTCTTTAGATATCATTTTATTTGTCTTCAGATTGAATGTAGGTAGAAATGTAATTATTAACATAAATATTAGTGCCATGATAATGATTAATAATATTTTTGCCTTTTTTTGCATAAATGTTCTCCTTTCTTTTTATGCTAAGCAAAATACCATATATTTTCAGCACACTTTATAATTACAGTTATAATCTTGGCATAAGACTGCACGATACTGATACTATCCGAACACCTTAATCATCTTTTCTTTAAAATAAAAAGATTGTTCAATTATCTCGCATAGCAATAAAGGCACCCATGCCCGCAAGTCTGCGCACTATGTGCTCAAATATCTTGACCTGGTACATCCGCATTCTTTTCTTTGCCCTGCATCTTTTGCATGTGAGGCTCTTTTCCCGAACAATGCTTTAAGGTAAACCCCTTTATTATCTCAAGCATCGGTTTTGGATAATGCCTCCATAAAAAGTTTATGTTTACGGTGTATATAATAATATTGAATACTATTATTTTATATATCCGCCATGAAAAGATAATTTATATATTTCAATACCATCTAAGTATATTGCTTCATTCCCATTAAACTCAGATATATCTCCATGCCATGAACATTTATAAACAAACTTATCCCGTTCAAATAAAGCAGGTCCTCTGAATGGGTTTTCAACAAGAACTGCCTTTAATACACTTTTCAAGCATTTGCTGAATCCTGACGGGATTTCGTCAACAAGCATCTTCCCATAGTAATTCATTCCCCATATGGGCTTCTGATTTTCAAATACCACTTCTTCGCCAATAAAATCAGCGCTCCCGAAGTAAGAGTCTATGTACAGTAAATTCCCTTCACTATAATGTAAATCTTTTGAGTTCGGTCTTGAAGATACAGAAAGAACCCCATCTCCAGCATATGTATTCCTTTTTGCTCTGACCAGAAATTCTTTCAAAGCCAATTCTGTACAGTTCATTACCTTCATCATCCCTCCTGTTTATTCTCACTCTTTATAATATAAAATTATCGGGCTAATTATTATCTATAGTGTATTTATTTGATGGTCATATTTATTATCAATTTTTCTCATCTATAAAAAATACTAAAATTGTCTACTCCGTCAGTTCTAATACATTGTTGTCTTTGTCATACAACGTGAATTTTGACTTAGGATTCCCGCTGCCATAAGTATAGACAATACGCATACCTCTGAAATCAATTTTCTTCATATCTTTGTTATTGAACTCGATTCTAGCAACGTCATCATCCAAAATCACACCAAAGCATGCATACTCCTCTCCTGACTTGTATCCTGTAAAGTGTAAAATTGCTCTATAATTGACACCGGACAAAACCTCCGCTGAATTCGTTGTGTAAACATGACCTGCAAGATTATCAACAGTATAGTAAAACAGATTCTTGTGAGTTACCGCGCAGTCTAACTCACCATACCCATTGAGATACAATGTTAGAATTCTATTACTATCTATTTTAATTTCATCTATGATTTCGGAAATCATAAATCTTTGGCCTTCAACTGCTTGCTCTATAGCAGCCCTTGATGTCTTTGGAAATCTATCTGAGGTCAATACATACACTCCAAAACAAATAAGCACGACAGCGGCTGTTGTATACACATAAAAAACTCATGTCAAAACCCTACACCCCTCAAACCCTTATCCCATCTTTATGCGAATGTCAATAGAGATTTGAGCCACTTGCTAATGAATTTTTGAACCACTTTTGCTATTGAAAAAGTGATCCATGTGCTAATGAATTTCTGAGCCATTACTAATGGACTTCTCCTATGATTGATATGTGTTTTTTTTAAATAATTACTAAAATCAGCATTTGCAAAGTAACCATCTGAGCGGATAATAATCTATTCTATTTGCGAATTATCACGCCTGAAAGATTCTCCATTCATGTTTAATACATGTGAACGGAAAGTTAGACGATCTACTAATGCCGCAACCATGGTAGTATTCTCAAACATTTCTGTCCATCTCGAAAATTCAAGGTTCGTAGATACTATTACACTTCCTTTTTCACTACGGTCCGAAATTATTCTGAATAATAAATCAGCTTGGTTTCTATTAAAGCATAGATATGATAGTTCATCTAGAATCAATAGGTCCACTTTTTCTAACTGTTTTTCAAGTTTTAAAAGCTTTTTGTACTCTTGCGCTTCTGTAAGTTCTGTGACAAGATTGGCAACAGTATAGAATTTTACATTATACCCCTCTTTACAAGCCTTTAGTCCCAAGCCTATTGAAATATGAGTTTTGCCTGTACCAGTGTTTCCTATCATAATGACATTCTGCCGTTTGGATATAAATTCACATGTAGCAAGTTCCAATATAAAGGCTTGTTCGACGTATTTGAGTCTGGTATAATCAAATTCATCAAGGGTTTTCAGGTAGGGAAATCCTGCTTTGTGTATGCGGCGCTTTTGCTGATTTTCTTGCCTGGAAGCTATTTCTTTTTTCATTAATTCTATGAGAAATTCCTCATATCCCATATTGCTATCCATACGTCTAATAATACTTGTGTATTGTGCAAAAGTCGGCAATTTTAGCTGTTTGGCATAAAGTTTTATTGTTTCTTCAGCTACATTTATTTCACTCATTGTGCCACCCCATATTGTCTATCGTATATACTTAAATCAACTTCTTCTACATTTACGGTATCTATAATTTTTTGTGTACTTTTCACTGGTGTGCTGTGATCTATTAAATAACTGCGGATTAAATCAACAGTAGGTGTCACACCTGCTGGAATTTGTTTTTTAATCTCCAGAAGCTTGTCTGAACCTAGTCTACACAAAGTCTCAGAATTTTTACCATGTCCCTGGCTCCACCCGGAAGTATTTGTCCCCACTCTAATAATTCTTGTTTGACATGGTCTAAAAAGGCTTTGCATTGAATACAGCTCTGGGCTTTTGCTCTAATAGGTCTATGTAATGTTCTAGCTTGTAAGTGGTTTTGTTGGAACCATAGCTTCTGTTATGCTTAGCAACTTCCTGTCCACGATAGAAGATAGTTAGTATATTTCCATATGCTTTGATACTGACATTTTTACCTACATACTTTACTGGTACTGAATAGTTGAATACTCGTCTACACTGACTGATATGCTTTTACTTGAATCAAACACAT
>JASBVU010000322.1 GCA_029960905.1 Thermoanaerobacterium sp. | reverse complement strand
CGTAACGACGTTTTTGCCTCTTATAATGGCTTCTTTCATGTACTGAAGCGCAGGGTGTTCCTTCCCCATCACCTCCACTACTACATCTATCTCTGGATCGTCTAAGATGTCGTACGGATTTATGGTTATTTTTCCCTGTGCCTCTTTGATCCTTTTCTTCTCTGGATCTTTCACAAGTATCTTTTTAATCTCTATCTTCTGGCCAATCTTCTTCTCAATGGCATCCCCATTTTCTTCTATCAGGTAGACAACACCTGAACCAACAGTTCCAAGCCCCATTAAACCTATCTTCACAGCAAATTCCTTCCTCTCTAAAATAATATGATGTCATTCACCGAGAATCTCTACTTTTCTGACACCGTGCTCTTCTTCTATTTTCTCTATAAGCTCTTCGATGCCTTTTGTCATGTACTGTGTGTCTATGGATATAGAGACACTTGCAACACCCAGGGACGGCATGCTTTGGTTTATAGTTATGACATTGCCTTTCATCATGGCGATTATATCCAGTATTGACGACAGTATCCCCGGCATGTGCTCTAACAAAAGCGAAAGCGTCACTATTTTCCCTTTTGAAAACTTTGAATAAGGGAAAATATAATTTTTGTACTTGTAAAATGCGCTTCTGGATAAACCTGCCATCTTTACTGCGTCATTTATGGTCTTAGCCTGACCTGTCTCTAAAAGCTCTTTCGCCAAGATGGTCTTTTTCAGTGCTTCAGATAATACTTCTTCCCTTATGATATAAAATTTGCTTTCTTCCTGCAAGGTTCCGCCCCCTTTCAGTTATGTATCTATATAGTGTACATATATCCGTGTATTGTGTACATTTTATCACAGCTTCTTAAAAAAATCAAGTACCAAAAAATTTGGACATAAATATGCCTTAAAAAATTTATAATTTTGTAACGAATTAGCATTTAATTTGTTATATAATATAAGTAAATGTTTTAAAGGGGAGATGAAATTGAAGAAGTTTTTGATTTTCACGTGTATTGCCCTGACGATATTTTTGACTGCTTGTTCTGGCGGCCAATTTAATGTTTATAATGATGATACAAAGTTTTTGCTTAAATACGGCTTTAGCCCTGAAAAAGAATCACCTTACTTCGATGTAACCATACCAACGGATTGGAAAATCCAAAGCACATCCATGCCTGTAGGACTTTATTGGACTGAAGTGAATTTTTTGTCAAGAGACATAGGGTATAATATAGAAAAGTACAAAGGCAAGACAGTAAAAGCTGTGATTTACAGGTTAAATGAAAAGCTTCCTGGACAGGGTGAAAGCAGCAAGTACACTTATCCAGTAAATGCAGTCATCTTAAGGGATGGGGAAAATATAATAGGAGCATGGCTTGAATTTAATGGGTCAACACCTCTTTCACTTAAGAAAAATTACATCGAGACGCTTACAGAAAGGCCATGGATAGACTGGGTTGTGTCCCACGGTTTCTTAAAAGAGATGGCATCACCAGCGACAGACAAGCTTACGCCTGAAGAGCTAATATACGCATATTTTAACGGCATAAACAAAGGAGACAAGGGACTTATATTCTCTACGCTGTCTATCGATACGCTGCACGACATGCTTTACATCAATAGACCAGAAAAAACCCTTTACAATACGGATTTTGAGCAAAACAGCCTCGAGCTAAATACAAAATCGGCAACGGTATTAAGCATAGAGGAAAACAAAGGTTACACACCTGTAAAGAATAAAAATATCTATGAAAGCAAAGAGTACAAAGTGACAGTAAATCTGACATTAAAAAGCGAAGATAATACGCCTACAAGAAGCGGAAAAAACACATTCTTCTTTATAATATCAAAGTCAACAAAAGATTCACCGTGGAAGATAGAATCAATAGGAACAGGGCCATAAGGCCCTCTTATATTTCCACAATGTCGCTTTCTGCATACCTTAAAGCCATATTTATTTCGTAGTCTATGCCTTCTTCTTTCAGCACATCTATAACAGTCTTATATGCTATTTCAGGCTTGTTGTTGTTTTGGCTTAGGTGTCCTAAGTAAATTTTGCCTATTGATTTAAGTTTGATAAACTTCTTTATGGCTTCTGCCGCATCTTTATTGGAAAGATGTCCATGTGGCGAAAGTATCCTCTTCTTCAAAGGCCATGGATACGTACCGTTTATCAGCATGTCCACATCATGGTTGGACTCTAATAGCACTATATCAGAGTTCATTATATTTGCTGCAACGCCTCTACTTATATACCCCAAGTCTGTAGCAATGGTGGCTTTATTCTGACCACAAAAAAATGAGAAACCTACGGGTTCTGACGCATCGTGGGACTTTTTAAATGGCCTTATCTTTACATCGCCTAATGTAAAGTCTTCGCCGGTCTTGAAAAACCGCTTATTGTGAGGCTCGATATCTCCTATGAAGCTTTCCATCGAAGCCCATGTTGCCTCATTTGCGTAAATGGGAATATCGTACCTGCGGGACAATATGCCAGCGCCTTTTATGTGGTCATTGTGCTCATGTGTTATCAAAATTGCAGAGATGCTGCACGGATTTACATCTATGTTTAAAAGGCTTTTTTCTATTGTGCTGCCGCTTAAGCCTGCATCCACAAGTATATGTACATCTTTATACCCAATATATGCAGCATTTCCGCTGCTACCAGATCTCAGTGAACAGAACCTCATAAAATACCCAAATGCGGGGCTACCCCCTTCCAAGTTTTATAAATCTTCTAATATTATATAACAAGTAAAATCCTTTTTCTATGGCAATTTGCAGAAAGTTCGTTTTCAAGACTTATCAACATATAAAGTGTGAGCAACTTTTTTCACAGCACTTACACAGTCGTTTTTTATCTAAATTTAGTGCATCTTTATCCAAACTTTTTAACACAGCACTTATCCACATATGCACATTTACATGTGGATAACTTGTAGGATAATCACAGGCAAATGGACTTTAGCTGTTTTCATTTGTAAAATGTATTTATTTAAAGATAATATTCCATTTTTATTGATAATAATTATCAGTAGTGGTATAATTGAATTACAAGATATTGTAAATAAGGGGGACTAATGTATGGACTACAATGTATTAATCGGTGGTGCTGCAGGTCAGGGAATAGACACCTTGTCGCATATATTTGAAAAAACCTTGAAAAGATGCGGCTTGTACGTATTTTCCATGAAAGATTA
>JASBVU010000321.1 GCA_029960905.1 Thermoanaerobacterium sp. | reverse complement strand
AGAGGGTACTTTTTGTACGATGATGGGAAAGGCACCATATACACTCTTTCAATGTTTTCACAGTACATCGAAAATATAGCTGACATGTGGCAGTATACTCAGGAATACTTGAAGGAGTTTGTGAAAAAGTACGATGGCAGCGACTTTATAAGTTTTATATATAAAAATTGCGGTGATTATATAGGCGAAGTAAAAAAGATAGCAGAACTCATCGCAAACATGCACATTAAGTTATCACTTATCAGTGAAGGGAATTTTGGCATTTTAGAGCCTAATGAGTCTCACATAGATGAGATTACAAATCAGATAATATTTAATTTTAATTTGCTTTTGGATTACATGAAAAATCAAGACTACACTGAAGATGTTGAAGGACTTATAAAAGAAATAATGGATGACAAGAATTTATTGATGGAAAGCATCGAAAATATTAAAGCTTTAGCGCCTCACTTTGGCAAATATTTAAGATGCCATGGCGACTTGCATTTAGAGCAGCTTCTAAAAAAAGAAGACGGTTATATACTTATAGACTTTGAAGGAGAGCCTACAAAACCTATTTCTGAGAGGAATAGGCACATGTCGCCTTTGAAAGATGTGGCTGGAATGATAAGGTCATTTAATTACGCTGCGTACTCACAGTTTTTTGAGTACAAGGAAAATGGTGAAGATGGTATCGACTTAGAAAAAGTAGAAAATCTCTTGTCGACATGGGCAACCGTTATAACAAAGGTGTTTGTTGAGAATTATGTAATTCTAATCAATGACTACGATGCAGATTTAATACCTGATGAAAAGTACATTACTGCCATTTTAGCCTTGTTTAAGCTGGACAAAGCTGTGTTTGAAGCGATTTACGAGGTTAACAACAGGCCATCTTGGTTTAAGATACCGCTAAAAGGCATCATTGAATGCATAGATGAGTTAAAAAATATTTCGAGTTTGGAGGTATACAATGGATAATTTGAAAGTCACTTTATTTACGAACGAATTTCCGCCTAATATTTATGGTGGAGCAGGTGTACATGTGGATTATTTGACGAGGGAATTGTCAAAGCTTATGAATGTTGACGTCAGATGCTTTGGAGATCAGGATAATCATTTTGAAAACATGGAAGTAAAAGGCTACAGAGAATGGGATATGTTGAAAAAAGCTTCTGACGACAAATTTAAAAAAGTGTTGGGACCATTGACGACAGATATTGCCATGATAAGTGATGCGATTTCGTCAGATATTGTCCACTGCCACACATGGTACACGTTTATGGCAGGTTTTCTGGCAAAGATGCTATACGATATACCGCTTGTTGTCACGATTCACAGCCTGGAGCCTCTTAGGCCTTGGAAGGAAGAACAGCTTGGAAATGGGTATCACCTAAGCACGTGGATGGAGAGAACAGGTGTTGAGGCGGCAGACAAGATAATAGCTGTCTCCAATGCTTCTAAAAAAGATATCATGAAGTGCTACAATGTGCCAGAAGACAAGATTGAGGTCATATACAATGGCATAGACTTAAACCAGTACAAGAAGACGGATTCAAACATCGCAAGAGAAAAATACGGCATAGACGGCAGGTACATCTTATTTGTAGGAAGGATATCAAGGCAAAAGGGAATAATTCATCTTATCGACGCTACACAATATCTTCCTGAGGATGTAAAAGTCGTGTTGTGTGCTTCATCGCCAGATACAGAGGAAGTCAAGGAAGAGATGGAGAAAAAAGTTAAGCTTTATAAAAACATCATCTGGATTGACAAGATGGTTTCAAAGGAAGAAGTTATAGAGCTTTACAGCAATGCAGATGTTTTTGTATGCCCATCTATATACGAGCCATTTGGTATTATAAATCTTGAAGCAATGGCGTGCAGCACACCTGTTGTTGCCAGTGCTACAGGAGGAATAAAAGAAGTAGTGGTAGACGGAGAAACTGGATTTTTAGTAGAACCTGGCAATTCCTATGAATTAGCGGAAAAAATCAAGGTTCTGCTTAATGATAGGAATTTAGCTGCTTTATTCGGTGCAAACGGCAGAATAAGAGTCGAAGATATGTTTAGCTGGGAATCAATTGCAAAGAAGACTTATGACCTTTATAAAAAAGTCATCGAAAATTACAAAAAGTGAACACACTAAAATAGACTTTTTGAGAGCTTAAACGCTCTTTTTTTGTTTAGCTCATTTACTTTTAAATTTTGCGATAAAGTTGTATACTATTATTAGAAATTTTTGATTGGAAGGTAATTATGGAAAACACTAATATCTTATACAGCTTAATAATAGATTACGGTTACTTGGCATTGTTTTTGTCATTGTTGGTTGAAGGCACTGGCATGCCAGGACCTGTGGAGATACTTTTTCTTGCGGCAGGTTACCTTATATCCAGAGGTCAAATGAGCTTTTTGGCTGTAGTTTTGATTGCAGCTTTAGGAAATGTGTCAGGAAATGTATTAGCGTACATAATAGGTGCCAAATCAGGCAGGACTTTTGTAGAAAAGTATGGACATTTTTTAAAGATAACTGTTAAAGACTTAGAGGGTATGGACCGATGGTTTTCAAAGTATGGTGGTGTTACTAATCTTTTAGGACGCCTCATAGGACTGCCAAGGACACCTGCTATCTGGGCTTCAGGCATAACAAGGATGGATTTAAAGTCATTTTTTGTGTTTTCTGCCATCGGCGATCTTTTATGGTCACTTTTTTGGACATCTGTTTCGTATTTAGTATCGATGCAGATTTTGAAGATAGACTTAATCGGCAGGACGTATCCATGGTGGATGTATTTACTAATGCTTGTAGGCTTTATCCTATTTATGTACGTCGTTTGGAGGATATTTTTATGGATGAAAGAAAGATACTTGACATAGAGATAAAGATAGTGAGGGATGTAAGGACCCTTTTAAGCATCAAAGATATATGGCATCAGTTAGAGGAAAATTCTAAAGTGTACCCTTTTAACACTTTTGAATGGGTTGTAAATTGGTGGAAGTATTTCGGCGGCGGCAAAAAGCTGTGGATTCTTTTGGTAGTTGGTGATCATGGCCCTATTGGAATAGCGCCTTTCATGATAACATTTGGTGAAATGGGACTCCCTGTAAAAAGGATAAAATTCATAGGTTCTAATAACAGTGATTATCTGGATTTTATAGTAAGATACGGATTTTCAATAGAGAGGAAGTAAATGGAATGAATC
>JASBVU010000320.1 GCA_029960905.1 Thermoanaerobacterium sp. | reverse complement strand
TTCCCTTCAGCCTTTCCTTCGGCTTTTCCCTCTTGTATCAACATTTCGGCTATCTTAGTCATTCTTATCGCTCCTTTTAATTTATTTTTATATTCCTCGGTCAGAAATTTATCACTTATTCCTATCAATGCACCAATTATATATGTTTTTTCATCTTCATCTTCTATCTTTTTCGCAAGTTCTACTGCATCTATTGCCATCTCATCACTGCTTTTTTGCCTCCCATAAGTGGGGAAAAACCATACTATAAAGCCTTGCATCATACTGCAAAAATTTTTTTATATCAGCTTTTTTATTTGTCATTTGAAATTCCATGTGCAACAATGAGTCATCTTCCAAAAGAAATATAATTATTATTACACTATCAATAATGTTAATTTACAATATATTTCTCTAAGTCCTCTATCTTATTAATTTCAAATATGTTGTCTGCTATTTGAAGCAATATCTTCTCATCTGCATCTTCAATTAACTTTATATATTTTTCAGGTATATCACTGAATTTCTTCTTCAACAATCTTATAACGAGATTTTCCATACCTTTTTCCATACTCTTTTTTAATTCTTCCTCAGTATAAATTTTAAAGTTTGCTTCCTTTAAGTTGTTTATTACATATTTCATCTGTTCTTCATTTAATCTGTCTGCATACATCTTAATCACCTCCGAAACTATACCTGGATCTATTCTAAATGCCGCCTCAATTAACCTTATTTTATTGTCGTATTCTTTTGCTTCATTTATACTGGAGAATACTTTTTCTATTGCATTTTTGAAATACATGTTATTTGATAAAACCATCAATGGATAATTTTCCTCTACATTTTCCAACTCAGACAATACTATTATCTGCACCGGTATCCATTCATTATCTATATAATAAATGCCATTATCAGAATTGTCTAATTTAATTTTATGTTCTGCTAAAAATGATATGAGTTTTTTGGGAAGATTGCTACATACAAATGTCAGTGTTAATTCTTCTATCTTTATATCATCAACTTCTTTTCGTGATTTCTCGTAAGCATTCATTATTGATTTATATAGATATACATAGCCTAATCCCTTGAAATAATCATCTATTGATACATAATCATTTGGAGACTTATACTCTATTATGTTGTATCTTTTAAATATTTGTCCTATCCTTTTATTTATCTTTACATCTTTTTCTTTTTTTATTATTATGACATCTATTCTTAAAGGCTCTTTTGATAGATATTCTTCTTGTTTTATTTCAACTTTTTCATCTTTTAGCTCTTCTTTTATGGCTGTTACAAAATCGCTGTGCCAATCATTCATTTTATTTCTTTCTCCTTAAATTATATCACATTTCCCTCAAAATAGGTATAGCTTCGCCATACGGACACCAATGAATTAAATTCACCGCCTCCGCTATGTAGCAAAATATTAACACCATTAACATTCACGGGCGCCGAAACAGCCTCATGAATATTTCTGGATAATATTACTACTTTAAATTTATTCGACACAAAATTTGAAAATCCTTCTTTTTTTACTATCAAAATTTTTAATGAAATCTTAAAGTATGCAAAATATAAACTAAGGCTGCATTTAATGCAGCCCTAAAAAATATTTGTAAAAGCTTAAGTCGCTGGTCAGTTCTGGATGAAACGAAGTTGCAAAAAGGTTGCCTTTCCTTGCAGCCACTATTTTGCCATTGTATCTAGATAGCACCTTCACATTTTCTCCTACATCCTCAATATAAGGCGCTCTTATAAACACTGCATCTACTTCCTCTTTTGATACGTCAGGCATATAAAGCTTTGCTGTAAAGCTATCAAGCTGACTTCCATACGCATTTCTCCGCACCTTTATGTCCATTATGCCCAAATGAACTTTATCGCCATTTACGATGTGTTTAGCCATCAATATCATACCTGCACATGTTCCCCATATTGGCGCACCAGATCTGTAAAGATCTATGATGGCATCTTTTAAATCAAAATCATTAAGCATTTTCCCTATGGCAGTGCTTTCACCACCAGGCAGTATAAGTGCATCTATGCTTTTCAAAGTCTCTTTATCTTTTGCCTCTACAGGTGTTATACCATCTAATCTTTTTAGTTTATCTATATGTTCTTCTACAGAACCTTGTATTGCAAGGACACCAACACGCATTTTACCAGCCCCTAGTTGCATATAGATCTTTTTCTGAAAGATCCCTTATATCGATGCTGTTCATTGCTTCACCTAATCCTTCTGATACTTCTGCTATTATCTCTGGTTTATCGTAATATGTCGTGGCTTTTACAATTGCTTCAGCACGCTTTTCTGGGTTTTCTGACTTAAATATTCCTGAACCTACAAAAACACCATCAGCACCAAGCTGCATCATCAATGCAGCATCTGCAGGTGTTGCAATTCCTCCCGCTGCAAAATTCACCACCGGCAGTCTCCCGTTTTCTGCGACATATTTTACTAATTCATAAGGAGCCTGCAATTCCTTTGCTGCTGTCATAAGTTCTTCTTCACTTAAAGTCGTAAGCTTTTTAATTTCAGCATTGATAGTTCTCATATGTCTTACCGCTTCAACTACATTTCCCGTGCCTGCTTCACCTTTAGTCCTTATCATTGAGGCACCTTCACCGATTCTCCTTAATGCTTCACCGAGATTTCGCGCACCGCAAACAAATGGAACTTTAAACTGCCACTTGTTTATATGGTATGATTCATCTGCAGGTGTCAGCACTTCACTCTCATCGATATAATCTATCTTCAAAGCCTCCAAAACCTGTGCTTCCACAAAATGGCCTATCCTGACTTTTGCCATGACAGGTATTGATACCGCTTCTTTTATCTCTTTTATTATCTTTGGATCTGACATCCTTGCAACACCGCCATGTGCTCTTATATCAGCAGGCACCCTTTCAAGTGCCATGACAGCGACAGCACCCGCTTTTTCTGCAATCACAGCCTGTTCAGGTGTTGTAACGTCCATTATGACTCCACCTTTTAGCATCTGAGCCAGGTTTTTATTTAACTCATATCTTTCATTCATTGTACTTATTCCCCCTATTTTTATATAACAATTTTATTATTTTAAATCAATTGTATCTATTTAATGCGAACATGTCAATCGGTACAATATGGGTACAAAAAAAGGATACACATACGTGTACCTAAATATTTCCAACTTCTTCTTTCAAACTACTCACTTTCACTAATCAAAAATCTGGCCTGTAGATTGTCAAA
>JASBVU010000319.1 GCA_029960905.1 Thermoanaerobacterium sp. | reverse complement strand
TATTTTTCTTTTGAAAGGTGGTACCTTCCAAAAAGCTTTTGACTATGTAGGGTGGCTCTTTGCCAACCTGAGTTTATTATATCATCGTGTCAATAATGAAGTCAATAAATGTTACCATTTTGTAATAAATCTGTAATAATCGATTAACAATGTTTATGTCACCAAATGGTGCATTAATTAGATATATACGACAAACTTTGAAAATATCCTTCTTAAATTTAACATAAAATTATTAACAAATTATTAAATTTTTAGTCCATAATTGGTGCAATTTTTATTTCGAACATCCTGTTCCATGGATATTCTACGTCTGCACCTTTTATTTTAATGCCGCAATCGGCGTATATGGACATGAGCATATCAAGATACGGCTTCATCTTTTCTTTTAGCACTTCATCTGCTTCACTTTTGTTTGTCAAATTATCTGAATTAAACCCATTTGATTTCGCCCAATTTTGCATCATATCTCTAACTATGCTCTGGTATATGTAGTCGTCAGCATATCTTATGAATGTAAATGCATAATAATATTTCTGCATATCTTCGAAATCTTTTTTATCCTTTATAGCATCAATATATGATTTTACGCTTAGCTCTGCTACTACTGTCCCTATAGAGTTGCTGGGAGTATTCCAGCCTGAATAAGCATCAACACTCGTAATAAGTTTGTCTTTAAGTATTTTTTCTACAAGATCTTTATCACCTCCATTTGTCTTGGCTACGTCTGCTACGCCAAAATTTTGTCCACTAATTTTATATTTGCTTACTACATTTTTTATTCCTGTTTTATAATTTTTGTGCATGTGAATGTAGATGATATTTTTTGCGTCTTGCAACTCCATCCCACCTATATAGTCTATTTTCTCCTCTGTTATCTCTTTTACTGTCCCACCTTCAAAAGGCAGATAACTATTTTTATCGCCACTTTCCTCGTACACTATCTTGTAAGATGGTTTTAAGTCATTTTCTTCATTCAATATTTTTGCGACAGTCATCATGCTTATCTCGTCTGCACCATGAAGCATATAGACATTTTTATAGCCTTTTATAGCGGTTTTTAAGTCGTCGTAGGAATATTTAAGCATGCTTTTCATCGTCGTATCGTCAAGTCCGATTGTAAAAGTGACATTCGGCTTTAAATTTGACGCTATATCTTCATTTATAAGGACTTCTGATGCAATAACATTCATATAGTTGAACAAATAAGAAGGCATGTTTGATTTTAATTTCTGTAGAGTTTTTGTATCACTCTCTGATATGGCTTTCTTTATTTGATTGTAATAATCTATATTAACGCGATTCTGGACGTATATTGTGTCCTGCTGATATAAAACAGGAGATACCTGTGGCATTATAGATATTAATAAAAGCCTTTTATCTCCTGACAAGCCTATTATCTCTTTTAATCTTTCAAGGCTTTCTTTGTAATTAATATCATTCATATAATTTCGCGACGCTATAAGCCCACCTGATATAAATTGATTTGTAGATATTATGATGGCGCTTACGTCAGGTCTTTCCACAGATCCTTTAAGCCAATTATAAATCATATCTTGATTGCCTTTTTTCTTGTAATCATCAAGGGCATCCATAGGAGGCACTAAAAGCTCTTTTCCACCCGCTTTTGCCAATATCTCCACATTTTGAAGAGATACAGGTCTTGTATCAAGAGGTATAAAAACTATCTTGTCTTTTGACACATATTTCAGATTGTCTTTATAAGATGTCTTAATAAAAGCTATGCTTATTGTTATTAAAAGTACCATTATGAATGCAAAAAATTTCTTCATTACTCCTTATTTCTCCTTTTATCATTTATAAGCACTGTCACCGATTGTGTTGCTCATGGCTTTCTATATTATTTTACAATATGTTGTGATATAATGCTATTGCGAGGTGAAATAAGTGAGGAAGTTCGTGATTGTATTTTCTCTAATAATGATAATTGCCGCATTCGGTTTTTATAGATATGAAAAAGCTGAAAATTTAAAAAAATGTGTTCCCGTACTTATGTATCACAATATTTACGATGGAAATATCCCTCCGAACAAAAGCGGCGTACTCATAACTCCACAAAACTTTGAAAAGCAAATTATGTACCTTAAAAGCCATGGATATGAAACTATCACTGTGGAAGATCTTTATAATTTTATGAAGTACGGCAAAATGCTTCCAAAGAAGCCTATACTTATTACCTTTGACGACGGTTACCTCGGCAATTACACTTATGCATACCCACTATTTAAAAGAATAGGATATAAAGGTGTCATAAACGTAATAGTAAAAAATGTGCCATCGCCTACCAACAAAGTAGTCACTCCATATCCGCATTTTGATTGGATAGAGGCAAAAGAGATGTCTTCAAACGGTGTGATGGAGATCGAAAGCCATACTTACGATTCCCACAAGTATGCCAAAAGCGGAAATCATGATATACCTATGCTGTCAGGTCCTATAGATGTAAATGTGAAACTTGAAACTATGTATGAATACAGAGAAAGGATAAAGAATGATCTTTCAAAAGCAAAAATGGAAATAGAAAAAAATTTAGGAAAAGAAGTTATTGCTTTGGCATACCCTTATGGTGTCGGCAGTGATACATCTAAAGATGTGGCAGCTTCATTAGGATATAAAGTGATATTTACTATGGAGGAAGGCGTCAATGTATATAAAGGCGACACCTATGCAGTGAGACGTATAACTGTGAGAAATACCGATACAGGCGAAGATATAATAAAAAAGATAGAGATGTATGAAAGCAAAAGATGAAGCATCATTTGCCGACAACAACCGCGGCAAATTTGTACTTTTTAATAAGCATCGCGAAAATATATGACACTGCATAAATTATAATAAATGTCATTATTATGTAAATATCGTATAAATATTGATTGCCTGTATTTAAAAAGTGTTTTAAAACGTCTAGAAAAAGCGGATGTGACAGATATATACCAAATGAAAGCTTACCTGTACTTATCAGCAAACCGCTTAAAGCATGGTAATTCAATATTTTCGTCGATAGAGCGAAAAAAAACAATGATGCTAGAAGTGTAAATGCATAATAATAAATATTGTACAGATTAGAATCTATCTGTTTATTTGCAAATGCCTTAAGTGATATATCAATAAAAAGATATCCAAATAAAATTACAGCAAAAAACGAATTAAGTAATTTTTTATGGTCATATTTTCCCAAACTATGTATGTTTTCACCAACATACATA
>JASBVU010000318.1 GCA_029960905.1 Thermoanaerobacterium sp. | reverse complement strand
TTTTAATCTGCACTGCGTCTTGTTTATGTAAAATTCACTCTCACCAGATCTAAATATTTTTCTAGTTATTACAACCTCAGTGAAATCCAAAGGAAGTGCATGATCACTGTTATCAAGCGTCAAAGCAACTTCTGCAAAACTTAATGGCTTTCTATTTTCTGTGCCGACAAAAATAACATCTTCTAACTTGTTTCCTCTTAAACTTTTGATACTTTGTTCGCCTAAAACAAGCCTTACAGCATCTGAAATATTGCTTTTCCCACTACCATTTGGACCAACGATTGCCGTAATTCCTTTTTCAAAGTTTAATACCACTCTATCAGCAAAGGACTTAAATCCTATAATCTCTAATTTCTTTAAAAACATAAGACCCTCCAAATTTTAGAAATTAAAAAGCACTTTACAAGATAATTAAAACCTGCTAAAGCAGGTTTTAATTATCTTGGTTCTACTATGAACTTTATTGCTGTTCGGGTCTCCCCTTCTATTTCTATTTCTGAAAAAGCTGGTATAGCAATTAAATCTATACCGTTAGGCGCCACAAATCCCCTAGCTATTGCTATTGCCTTAACAGCCTGATTTACGGCTCCTGCTCCAACAGCCTGTATTTCAGCTACAGACTTGTCTCTCAATACTGCCGCCAATGCTCCTGCTACAGATTTAGGTTGAGATTTAGCTGATACTTTTAGAACCTCCACTATAATAACCTCCTTAGTAGAATTGAAAATGAATACAAAATATATATTCTATAAATAATGACTAAATCCTTCTTTTTATAAAAATTTTTTTAAGATTATATAGTGGATTTTTTATGTAATTTTCTATTGATTCTTTAAATATATTACCATCATATTCTACAAGTACACTATCTTCTTTAACATCGTCAACCTGAATTATATTAATTTTTATTTCATATTTTGATTCTAAATAAACCTTATTTCTTTTTTTATGTCCTACTAAGGTCGAAACCGAACGAGGATTAATGTAAATAAACACTGTACAATTTTTAATATCGTTATTTTTCAAAATATGTTCAACGACATCTTTATAAATAGACGATTTTACTAACTGTCCAAATGCTGGATGAAATGGACCAGCCACTACATCTTTATTTATGTTTATATCATCTGTGGCTTGTAGTCCTATTCTAATTACATCTATACCATTTTTCTTAAATTTGATGTACAATTCTTTTGACATCTCCACAGCATCTTCCAAATTTATAGGCGTATACAATCCATTATTGTACATCTTTTCAAGATAAGTACCTTTCAAAACAAGAGTAGGATAAATTCTTACAAACGCAGGCTTCAAAGAGATTATCTTATCAGCCGTTTCTAGTAATTTCTGTCTATTGTCACCTGGCAATCCTATCATAATCTGCAAACCCAATGTAAATCCGTGTTCTTTTATCAATTTCGACGCTCTATAAACATCATCAACACTATGACCTCTATGGCTCTTTAAAAGCACTTCATTGTCCATGCTTTGCACTCCAAGTTCTACAATCGAAACACCATATCTTCTTAAATTGTCAAGTATAACCTCATCTATATAATCAGGTCTAGTAGACAATCGAATTGCATCAATACTGCCTAAAATCAAATATTTTTGTGTAATAGACAAAAATTTTTTTTGTATTTCCAACGGTATTCCTGTAAAGCTTCCGCCGTAAAAGGAAACCTCAATGTGAGCATTTTGGGGAATAGTTTTTAAGTAATCTTCAATAGTTCTTTCTATGTATTCCTCATTTACTTTAGATTTTAAACCAGTTATTTCGTCTTGATTGCAAAAAACACATTTATAAGGGCATCCTAAATGAGGAACAAAAATCGGTATAATGTAAATATTTTTCATTTTAACCCCATCTTACTTAAAGCTTCCATAGCTGCATATTGTTCTGCTTCTTTTTTACTTCTTCCTTTTCCTTTGCCAAGCCTATTTTCACCAACAAAAACTTCTATCACAAACATCTTGTTATGATCAGGACCATATTCATCTATTAGTTTATAAGTCACTCTTTCTGAACCCATTTTTTGTGTTACTTCTTGCAATTTTGTCTTATAATCGCGATATATTAGTCCACTTAACACTTCTTTTATAATTTTATCAAAAAGTCTTAAAACTACTTCACTTACAGTTTTAAGATCCGAATCTAGGTAAATTGCAGCTATTAAAGCTTCCATTGCATCTGCAAGGATAGAATCTCTGTTGCGTCCACCTGTCATCTCTTCTCCTCTGCCTATATTCAGATACTTGCCAATTTCTATTTCTCGGGCACATCTAGCCAGTGAAGGCTCACAAACTATTTCAGCTCTGTATTTTGATAAATACCCTTCCTCCAAATCACTTCTGTTTTTATATAGGTACTCACTTATTACGATACTTAACACAGAATCACCTAAAAATTCCAACCTTTCATTGCTGCTCAAGAAATTTTTGCTTTCATTTGCCCATGAACTGTGAGTCAAAGCATTTTTAAGTAATTTTTTATTATTAAAAGTGTAACCAATGTTTTTCTCTAAATTTTCATATCTATCGCTTAACTCCATGATTGTGCCTCTTTCAATATTTTTTAAACACTAGTGAAGCATTGTGCCCTCCAAAGCCAAAAGAATTTGACAAAGCATAATCTATATCCATCTTCAAAGCTTTATTTGGAACATAATCTAAATCACATTCAGGATCTGGAGTTTCATAATTGATAGTAGGCGGAACAATTCCATTTTTTATAGCAAGTATTGTAGCCACAGCTTCTACCGCGCCAGATGCTCCAAGCATATGACCTGTCATAGACTTAGTCGAACTGATTTTTAATTTATAAGCATGTTCTCCAAAAACATTTTTATAGCCATAGTTTCATATTTATCGTTATACTCTGTAGAAGTACCATGTGCATTTATATAATCAACGTCTTCTGGTGCAATACCAGCATCTTTTAATGCAAGTCTCATCGCTCTTGCAGCTCCTTCACCTAAAGGTGCAGGTGCAGTTATATGATAAGCATCGGCAGTAGCTCCATAACCTACAATTTCGCAATATATTTTGGCGCCTCTTTTTAATGCATGATCTAACGACTCAAGAATAAGCGTCGCTGAACCTTCTCCCATTATAAATCCATCTCTCTTCGCGTCAAAAGGTCTGCATGCCGTTTTAGGGTCTTCATTTGTTGACATTGCCTTCATTGAGCAAAATCCTGCAATTGCCAAAGGCGTTATTGCGGCTTCACTA
>JASBVU010000317.1 GCA_029960905.1 Thermoanaerobacterium sp. | reverse complement strand
AATCTTTTGTTTTTTTTACCCTTCATTTCATCAATTGCTCAACTATCGCTGATGCAATTCTACATACATCTTCCCAGCGCTTTTTCTTTTCTTCTTCTGTGATTTTTGGCGACACAACGTATACTATTGTATTATCAAATATGTATTTTTTGTCATATTGTTCTAAAATTTCTTGTGGTGGATCTTTACTTGACATCCTAATCACCTCATTAAAATCATATTTTTAAAGCAATTTGTCCTATGCTCCATATGCTTTACCTCCCTCCTTGCGCTATTTCTGTATCATTAAGCATTTTATCTGCTACCCTAATACCGTCTTCAAGACGTCCAGTCAAAGCAAGATATTGTGGAATTGTAAGTCCTTTCATTCCCTCTCTTTCTGCATAATTCCTCATTAAAAGTTCTAAATTTGTTCTGTACGCTGTGTTGTATGCTTGTTTGAAATGCTCCCAGGCTATGCTGAAAATTATACCGTTTTTAAATGCATACTTTCTGATGAGTTTGTTAAGTTTCTGTTGCAAATCACCTTCTATATTTATTGCGTCAAGGTTATCTATACGGTGTTGTAATATTTGTTGTTTTTCCTCTAATGCAAGCAACTTTTGTTCGTGTTCTGCTAAGATATTTATTGCCTGCTGGAGGATTTGTATTTGGGTCATTGGACGAATGGAAAAATATCCTTTTTGTCTTAATTGAGGTAAGACTTCTTCAAATATCCATCGTTCAAATCGCTCAGCTCGTTCTTTTATGTCTGGATTTTTACTTTGGTCTGCTGCTTTAACTATTAAGCGATAAATATCACCTTCTGGAATTATTTTTGCTTCTTGTTCTCTACCAAGTGAATCGATGATGCGGTAAATTACCGCCCCACGACAATGTGCTTGTATTGCCTCATGTGGTCTTGCATATCCTAAAGCTCTTGCTACATCAACTCCTACTGCATATGGTTTGCCATCGATTTCTACCATCCTAATTTCTCCAAATTCATGATTATTGAAAATTTGTAATTGGTTCATTTAACTCACCTCACTTATGTTTGTTGATTTTAAAGAATTTAAATCTAATTCTAAAATATATGCTAATTTAAACAAAACTCCCACACTTGGCATATATCTACCGTTTTCAATATCGGAAAGGTAGTTTCTAGATATACCTATCTGTTCTGCCAAGTATCTCTGCGTAATTTTTTTTTCTAGCCTTTTCTCTTTTATTTTTTTCCCTAGAATTTTTTTGTCTGTTATCATTACGGCTCCCTCCTTTTGAGTATATTGTATTGTATTTCCGTCAAAAAGTAAAGTATTAAAATCAAGTATTTCCGACTATTTAGGCGATTTTTAAAGCAATTACCTTGCAAATACGCCATTTTGCTTTTATTTACTTGTATTTCCGTCATTTTATGAATTGTATTACCGACAGTTAAAGTGTATAATTAAGTTTAAGGAGTCGGTTATTTCGACATTAGAAAGGAGGAAGTACACGTGTCTATAGGTGATAAAATAAAAAAATATCGCTTATTACAAAAAATGACTCAAAAAGAATTAGCGAAAAAAGCTAATATTTCTCGTTCTTACTTAGCAGACGTTGAAAATGGAAGATATAATCCAAGTATTGAAGTTTTAACTGCCATAGCTAATGCGTTAAATATACCTATTGATGAGCTTTTTAAAAATTCTAACGAAACTAATAAGGACGGGAAAATAATTCAAAAAATAAATCCAAAATTTAAACCTATCATTGATAGCCTTGATAGAGCGGGGGATTTACAAGATGAAGATATTGACGAAATCGCCAAACAACTGGAGTTTCTTATCGATTATAGGAAATCACAGAAAGGAAAGAATTCCTAAAAAACCCCGAAAAAGAAGAGCCAAAATTTTTGCTTTAGAATATCTCATATTTCGTAATGTCAAAAAACTCCCAATTAATTTAAAAGAAATCGACTATGTCTTTGAAAATTATGAATGGTTGGTTTTTGATTATGAAGAAGCAAAGAGTATTCTATATCCAATCTTAAAGACAGATGATCCTCTCAATATTAAAAAACGCAATGCATTAGCAAGAACGATGCGAATAAGAGGAACTAATATTTTCGTAACAGTCTATAGGAAAAACAAACTTTTCCCTAGAAGAGATTATTATACATTAGCTCATGAGTTGGGACATATTGTTTTGGGGCATTTTTTTGAATTCAAAAACACTTCTTTATTTAGAGGAGGTTTATCAGATAAAGAATATGCTGTTTTAGAAAGAGAAGCCGAAGTTTTTGCTGCTGAATTTTTAATGCCAATACCAGTGTTAAAAGGCATAAATATTAAAACTCACGAAGAAATTATGAGTATATGCAAAGTAACAAAAACTTCTGCACAAATAAGAATAGAGGAATTTAAAAATTTTAAAATAAACCAAGACAAACAAATGTATGCTTTATATACTCAAGTTCAGAAACAATTTCACAACTTTATTTATAGTCGCCACTGTGTAAATTGTGGGTATGGTATTATTTCTAGCGAATATATTTACTGCCCTATATGTGGGCAAAAATTACAATGGGGAGATGGTAACATGATATATAACGATGGATATGAACTTGATAAGAATGGTCGAGCTGTTATATGCCCTGTATGTGGTAATGAAGAGATAGGTGAAGATCCAGATGAACAATACTGTATCATTTGTGGTACGTATTTAGTAAATAAGTGTACTCATGACTATGATGAAATCAATAATTTTACTGGCGAAATAATTAAACCTGCATGCGGGAAAATCGTTCCAGGTAATGCAAGATACTGCCCTTATTGCGGTTCAGAAACAACATTTTTTAAGGATGGTATATTAAAGCCATGGCAAGAAGTTAAGAAACAATTAGAAGCTTTAGAATTTGATGAAGAATTAGATGAGTTACCAGATGATTATGAAATGGTAAGCGAAGATGATCTTCCTTTCTAAGGAGTGTTCAACATGAACGTATGTATTTATTTGCGCAAATCAAGAGCAGATGAAGAAATAGAAAAAGAATTAGGGCAAGGGGAAACTTTGGCAAAACATAGAAAAACTCTTTTAAAGTTTGCAAAAGAGAAAAACCTCAATGTAGTAAAAATTTATGAAGAAATCGCTTCGGGAGAAAGTTTAATACATAGGCCTGCGATGTTGGAGTTGCTGAAAGAAGTAGAACAAGGCATGTATGACGCTGTTTTATGCATGGACCTGCAACGTTTAGGACGAGGCAATATGCA
>JASBVU010000316.1 GCA_029960905.1 Thermoanaerobacterium sp. | reverse complement strand
ACAGGAAGAGGTTTCACAGCATTAGTTTTGTCAATGTGCAGGATGTATTTCTGGTTCCAGAAGAGCTGCAAAAGCATGCGAGTGAAGTGGCTAAGAGACATATAATCTCTAATAAAAAAAGAAGTCCAAAATTGCTTTTATGGAGGATAAATGATAATTACAGGTATATTAGATCCCTTTATAAAAAGCTTAACGAAGAAGTGAGGTTAAAAAAATCCGTAAACCCAGCTTCGGAATGGTTATTGGATAATTTTTACATAATCGAAGAACAGATTAAAGATGTTAAGAGGATATTAAAGAGCGGAAATGATCTGCTACCGATTTTAAAGGAAGGATATTTAAATGGATATCCCAGAGTTTATGCGCTGGCGCTGGAAATGGTAGCCCATACCGATGGTAAAGTTGACGAGAAGGTCATTTCTGATTTCATTAAAGCATATCAAAGCAAGTCATTGCTTACAACAAGGGAGATATGGGCGTTAGGTTACATGCTGCGCATTGCGCTGATTGAAAATGTAAGGTTTTTGTGCGGGAGAATAAATGAAAACATAAAGCAGTGGCGAGAAGCTGAAGGGGTTCTGGATTCTGAGGATATACTTAAAGCAGCAAAGGAACACATTAAGAGTACGGAGATTAATTACTCTTTTGTGGAACACCTTTTACAAAAGTTGAGAAAGCGCGGCAGGGAAGCAATGCACATTATCAACGATTTAAGAAATCTACTGGCAGAATTTGGAGTTACAGAAGAACAGATTGCTCAAATAGAGCATCAGTATCAGGCTTCGATGGAAGTCACTATTGGTAACTCTATAACGAGTTTAAAATTGCTGTCCAGTATGGACTGGACGGACATTTTTGAGGATTTAAGCTCAGTCGAACAGATATTGAGAAAAGATCCCAGTGGTACATATTCCAGAATGGATTTTGCATCGAGAAATTATTATAGGGAAATTGTAGAGAAAATAGCTTTGAATGCTAAAGTTTCAGAAACGCTTGTCGCTATTAAGGCTGTTGAGTGCGCCTGTGATGTAGAAGACGATGAGAGAAAAAGGCATGTCGGGTATTATTTGATCGACAAAGGAAAAGATGTTTTAGAAAAGAGGATAGGGTTTGAAGCCAAAGGTATTCACAAGTGGTTAAAAAAGACAAAAGAGCATGTGGCATTTATTTATATAGGCTTTATACTTGCCATTACGGTTTTAATAGAGCTGGCATTTTTGAGTTATACCTATAAGCATATAGGTAAACTCAACAATTTGACTGCTGCTATTATTATGGCATTGGTTTTTGTGACAGTATTGATACCGGCCAGTGAAATATCGGTAAGCATAGTAAACTGGTTGGTAACCCGCATTGTTCGCCCTAACATATTGCCAAAACTTGAATTGAAAGATGGTATTCCGGATGATGCAGCAACGTTTGTGGTTATTCCTGCGTTATTGTCAGATGAAAAGCGGGTCAGAGAACTGCTGTTCAATTTGGAAAAGTATTATCTGGCCAACAAAGGTAAAAACGTGTATTTTGCGTTATTGGGTGATTTTAAGGATGGACCTGATAAGGAGATGCCTGACGATGACGCTATTATCGATTGTGCTATGAGCGGAATTAAAGAATTAAATAAACGTTATGCAAAAGATGATACAGAGATTTTCTACTACTTTCACAGAGAAAGGCAGTACAACAAAAGCCAGGGTAAATGGATGGGCTGGGAACGCAAGAGGGGAGCGTTGCTGGAGTTTAACGATATGTTGTGCGGCTCAAGAAAGACCAGTTATTGTATCGTAAGCAGTGATATTAAAAAATTGCCTAAGATAAAATACGTTATCACGCTGGATGCCGATACGCAATTGCCTATAGATACGGCAAAAGAATTGATAGGAACGATTATGCATCCATTGAATAAAGCTATTGTTGATGAAAAAAAAGGCATAGTAACGGATGGATATGGGCTTTTACAGCCGCGCATAGGTGTAGATATAGTAAGTTCTAATCACACATTATTTGCCAGAATCTTTGCCGGTCAATCGGGTATAGATCCGTATACCACAGCAGTGTCTGATGTATACCAGGATTTATTTGGAGAAGGTATATACACAGGTAAAGGCATATATGATGTGGAAGTTTTTCAGCGTATTTTACGCGATGCCATACCCGATAATTCTATATTAAGCCATGACCTGCTGGAGGGTTCTTATGTCAGGGCGGGTCTTGTCACAGATGTGGAACTGATTGATGGATATCCTGCCAGGTATAACTCTTATGCCATGCGATTGCACAGGTGGGTTAGAGGCGATTGGCAACTGATTCCATGGCTATTTTCAAAAATTAAAAATAGAGAGGGTAAAGTTGTACGCAATCCATTGTCTGTAGTATCAAAGTGGAAGATATTTGATAACCTGAGGAGAAGCCTGGTAATGCCATCTTTGATGGTTTTAACGGCCATGGTTTTTAGTGTATTTCCTGGAAATATTTATATATGGTTTGGGTTTATATTGCTCACAGTAGCTTTTCCTGCTGTATTGGAAGCTTTTGATCTGCTACTGTCGGGGCAGATCTGGGTTCCGAAAGGAAAAAGATTTTCGCCGGTGATTACGGGCTTTAAGGCAGCACTGTATAGGGCATTGGTTTTGTTTATCTTTATGCCGTATCAGGCTTATTTAATGTCTGATGCCGTAATACGCACGCTGTGGAGGGTGTTTTTTACCAGAAAGAATCTCATGGAATGGGTAACTGCAGCGGACATGGAGCGAAAACTGAAAAATGATATATCCAGTTCTTTTAGAAGGATGTGGGTGGCTGTACTGGAAGCACTGGCGATATTTGCCCTTGACTATAGTTTTTTTCCCTTTACCTGGCAGCTTACATTGCCATTGCTCGCTTTATGGAGTATGCCACCTTATTTAGCGTATTACATCAGCCTGCCGGTAGAGCGAGAAGTAAAACGGCTGTCTGAAGAAGATATAGGGGAGCTGAGGTTTATTGCCCGTAAAACATGGAGGTATTTTGAAGATTTTGTAGGTCCTGATGACAATTATTTGCCGCCGGATAATTATCAGGAGGATCCGCCCAATGGTATTGCCCATAGGACTTCGCCAACAAATATAGGCCTTTTGCTCATATCCACCCTTTCAGCCAGGGACTTCGGATATCTGAGCACTTTAAAAATGATAGAAAGACTTGACAGCACGATTTCTACTATAGAAAAAATGGATAAGTGGAATGGGCATTTGTTTA
>JASBVU010000315.1 GCA_029960905.1 Thermoanaerobacterium sp. | reverse complement strand
TCAGCGGTACAGGGAAGTGTCTAAAAAAGTATTTGATATTTTGTATGAAGTAACTGATATAGTGGAGCCGGTATCCATCGATGAAGCATACCTTGATGTGACGGATATCGACAAAAATCCAGAAGATATTGCCAAGGAAATAAAAGAAAAAGTGTACAATGAGACAGGGCTTACCGTTTCTGCAGGTGTTTCATACAACAAATTCCTTGCCAAGATTGCATCAGACTGGAATAAACCTGATGGACTCATGGTTATAACTGAAGATTTGGTGCCTGACATATTGAAACCTTTAAGCGTGTCAAAAGTTTACGGCATCGGGGAAAAATCTTCTGAGAGGCTTAAAAAAATAGGCATAGAAAAAATAGATGATTTGCTTAAATTAAGCCAAGATGAGCTTACTAATATATTTGGGAAGTACGGCAAAGAGATATACGACAGGATAAGAGGCATTGATTTAAGGCCTGTTGAAACATACAGGGAGACGAAATCAATAGGGAAAGAGACGACGCTTAACAAAGATACTGATGATGCAGAATTGCTTTTAAGGCATTTAAAAGGATTTGCCGGCATAGTATCGTTAGAACTTAAGAGTGAAGGCCTCTATTGCAGGACTGTAACTGTAAAAATAAAGACTTCAAATTTTACAGTTCACACAAGAAGCCGCACATTAAAGGAATACATAGATTCGCCAGATGATATTTATTCTGTTGCTCAGGCTATATTTAAAGAGGCTAAAATAACACAGCCTGTAAGGCTTATAGGGCTTTCTGTGTCAAACTTAAGTGCAACAAAGATAAAGCAGTTGTCACTTTTTGATTTGGATGTCAAGAGAAATTTAAAGATCGACAAGATAGTATATGATGTGAATAAAAAGCTTGGAGGACATTTTGTAAAAAGAGGAAGCGATATATAGGGGGGCAAAATGGAGAAAGCTGAACAGCGATTTAGCCTTCAAAAGGAAATATTGGAGCTGGCATGGCCTTCTATAACTGAACAGATGCTTATAATGATGGTTGGCATGGTATCCACCATATTTGTAGGTCACATAAGTACGGCAGCTATAGCGGCAGTAGGCATGATAAATACTTTGGTGTTTTTCTTTCAATCTATCTTTGCAGGGCTTTCGACAGGATGCACGGTAATCGTTGCGAGGCTTATAGGAGAAGATGACGATGACAATGCGCGGCTTGCTGTAATGCAGGCGCTTGTAATGTGCATAATCATTTTTATATTGTTTACCGTTTTCGGATACATCTTTGCTGTCCCACTGATACAATTGTTTTTTGGGTCTGTAGCAAAAGATGTATTTGACTTAGGGCTTATGTACTACAAGATCATTCTTTTAGGCATGCCATTTGTAATAATAGATATTGTTTTAGGTGGTGCGTTAAGAGGCGCGGGAGACACGAGAACACCAATGTACATTACGGCTACCATAAACTTGATAAGCCTCATCTTAAATTCCCTTACGGTGTTTGGCGTAAATATCGGTGGACATCAGCTTATACCTGCTTTTGGAGTAAGAGGTTCTGCCATGTCTGTCACTATAGCGAGGGTCATAGGTGGTTTTATACAGCTTTACGTTCTTTACTTCGGAAAGAGAAAAATTAATTTAAGCATAAAAGACGGCATAAAGCTTAATTTTCCTATGATGTTAAGGATTGTGAGGGTTGGCGTCCCTGCGTCTTTAGAGCAGCTTATAATGCAGGGTGGCTTTTTAATAATGCAGGTTATAGTTTCTACAATGGGTACTGCGTCTATTGCTGTGTACCAAATAGGCATGAATGCCAACAGCTTAGCATTTATGCCTATATTCGGATTCCAACTGGCTGCGACTTCTCTTGTAGGAAGAAGTTTAGGCGCCAGAAAGATGATTTTGGCAGAGACGTACGGAAAACTGTCAAATAAAATAGCTGTGCGGATAATAACAGTCATAGGAATTATCATGTTTGTCTTTGCACGTCAGCTTGCCGCACTTTATTCTACAGATCCTGAAGTCATAAGGATGGGGGCTGTCGTAATAAGGATATTTGCTGCAATTGAACCGATGCTGGCTATAATGAATGTCTTATCAGGCGTTTTGAGGGCAGCGGGAGATCTGGTGTATATAGTTGCGACGGCATTTATAGGGCTTTGGCTTTTCAGGATCGCCATAGGGTACATCCTAGGCAAGTGGATGGGTATGGGCATATATGGTATATGGATAGGAATATGCTTTGACTTCGTCGTTCGCTCTTTTATGTACACATACAGATTTAAGCAAGGGAAATGGAAATATCTCATGGTATAAATAATGATGTTGCAAATTTGATAAAATAAATTTATCATAAAAGTATAATTAAGCTGGGAGTTGATTTTGTGGATATATTTATTGAAAAGCTTGTAAAGAAACAAAGGACATCTAAAGACATGCTGAAAGCTATCGGACTTATCGTGCTCTCATTGGTAATTGTTTTTTTTATAATACCTCTTATACCTTTTGTGAAAGGATTCCTCATCTTTTTTATTGTTGCCATACCTTTTTTTGCGTACTATGTAATTAAATCGCAAAACATTGAATACTAGTACGCGTACACAAATGGTGAGTTGGATGTAGATAGGATAGTGGCTGAAAGCAGAAGGAAGAGACTTTTAAGTGTGGATTGCAAAAACTTTGAGATTGTAGCAAAGGTGTCAAGCGATAAGTATTCAGATGAGTACAAAAAGATACCAAACAAGGTTGAAGCGGTAAGTTCGATGACATCTCCTGATGTGTACTTTGCTGTCTTTGAAAATGGCGGCAAGAGAACGATTCTCTACTTTGAACCTGATGAAAAGATGGTAGAAGCCATGTGGAAGTACATACCAAGGAAGTTTTTTAAATAAACTGGAGGAATGCAAATGCCCATAAATGTAGTATTAGTTGAGCCTGAAATACCGCAAAACACAGGTAATATAGCGAGGACTTGCGTCTTGACAGGGTCTAAGCTTCATTTAGTAAAACCGCTTGGATTTTCTTTAAGTGAGAAGTATTTAAAAAGGTCTGGACTTGACTACTGGCCATACCTTGACTTAAAGGTGTACGAGAACTTAGAGGAATTTTTAGAGTCCACAAAAGGCAGCAGGTATTATTTAGCTACCACAAAAGGCAAGCATTTTTATCATGAAGTGGTGTACGAAGATGAATCGTACATCCTTTTTGGAAAAGAATCTGCAGGTCTTCCTCAGTGGCTCAGGGAAAAGTACGAAGATGAATGCATAAGGATACCTATG
>JASBVU010000314.1 GCA_029960905.1 Thermoanaerobacterium sp. | reverse complement strand
AGTTATTTTGACAGGTAAAGGTGCTTGGTAGCTTATTATTGATAATTATGATAAATAGTTGGTTCTTTTTTAGAGCAAATAAAAAATTATTGGTTACGAATTGACGGAGGAGATTATGAAGTTTAGTTTAATTCTTTGTACTTTAGGAAGGGATAAGGAAGTAGAAAATTTTTTAAGTAGTTTATGTCATCAAGTTTATAAAAATTATGAGCTTATAGTCGTAGATCAAAATGAGGATGATAGAGTAAAAGATATAATTGATAGGTACAAAAATAAAATTGACAAAATAAAATATTTTCGCGTTAATTTTAAAGGATTATCACGAGGACGGAATTTCGGTTTGTTACATGTAGAAGGTGATATAGTTGCTTTTCCAGATGATGATTGTAAATATCCGAGTAATATTCTTTTAGAAGTGAAGAATAGATTTGAAAGGGATAAGATAGATTTTTTGAGTTGCATCTCTCTTGATGAGGTTTCAGGGCTTGAAAGCAATGGTAGATGGAGAAAAAGTAAAGTGCTAATAAGTAAGAGTACGCTATTCGGAACGTGTATCTCTTATACTATTTTTGTAAAGGCAGAATGTATAAAGGAAAATAAAATAGGTTTTGATGAAAGGTTAGGGGTTGGAACAGATACGCCCTTTCAGTCTGCTGAAGAGACAGATTTTATTTATCGTTTGTTGTTGTCGGGATGTAAAGGCATTTATTATCCGGAAATATGTATTTACCATCCGTTAAAGATAATTGAATACGATGAAAGAACAATTAGAAGGGCATATTATTATGCAATGGGATTGGGGGCATTTTTTAGGAAACATGTTAATGATATTGGGTTATTGCCAGAGTTTTGTAGATTATTGATAAGGGCTGGTGGGGGTATCCTATATAGCATCGTGAAAATGAATTGGGGTGGTGTAAAATTCTATTGGAAAATCTTAAATGGAAGATGGAAGGGTTTTATAACTTTCAAACCTTGATAAAAAGCGGTGATGAAAGGGAAAAATTTATATTTAATGCTACATTATTTTTTATAGTGTTTTTATCAATGCTTGAACCTAAGCAGGTAAAGACCTTACTGGGGTTGAATATTATCTGGTTTTATCCTCAATATATCATCCTGGCTTTCTTAGTATTCTGGTGTTTTAGAAGGAACATTACTAATCTATTTAGACGGGATATAATATTTGGAAATCCAAATAAGGATATTTTAAGTTTCTGCTATTTGTTTTCTTGCATTTATATATTATCTGCTTTGTTGAATTTCAGCAAATCATATGATATATTTTTTAGCCTCAGAGGATTGTTTAAAGTACTGCTCCAGTATATTTTCTTTGTATCTTTAGTAGTTATTTTAGTGACTGATTATCCTCAAGTAATTGTTAAGGTATTAAAATATTTATTCGTGTTGAGTGCTGGAGTGGTTGTATTTATTTTAATCGGAATATTTGGTTATATAACCAAATTGAATATTTTACCATTCCAAGAAATAATTGAACGCCAGATTATTTTTCAGTCTTGGGTTAGGATATTAAATTTTACAATCTTTTTTCCAAAGTTTGGAGGAGTATTTCCAGAGACGCAAGCGCTGGGGTTTTTTTTGTTAATGGCGTATATTTCTTACACAGTGTTAAAAAAATATGGTATCACATTCAATAAAATCTTAGACTTTTATGGCAAATTGTTGCCAATTTTTTCAATCCTTACTTTTTCGAAGACGGTGATACCGGCGGTAGGGATTTTCTTGATATGGAATAATTATGAGAATAGAAAAAGCATCAAAAATAAGGTGGTAGCCAGTTTATTATTTTTTATCAGCTTTTATTTTTTGTTGGTCAATCCTTATGCACTTTCTGTTAAAGAATATGTCGTTTACGGGACAAGAATAGATCTGGCCGAAAAGATGGATACTATAAAAGAAGGGTTAGTGGATGACGGGGAAACAGTGTATGATGAGAAAAGTGAGGATACAACAGAAAGTATACGAGCTGATTCGTTAGGCGAAAGAACATTTCATGTTGTTACCTTTTTTAATTATGCTGCAAATAATATACTGTCCTTTTTTGTAGGGATGGGGCCATATAATTATGGCAACTATATACATTCAATAAATCCTGATTTATTCAATAGATACACCAATGCCGTTTCAATATTTACCATATTCATTGAATCGGGATTACTTGGGTTTTCTATATATTTGTTATTGTGGGGATATATGATCATAAAATCAAAAAGTTTTTTGACAAAATGTGCTTTATTTAGCTTATTGATAGGCAATGTTGGGCAACCCAACTGGAGTATGGATATTTTGCTCATATGCGTTATAATGATTTATAGTTTGGACAAATATAGGAGGACATTATTAAATGAAAATAGCAATTGATGCTAGAATGATTAATTCGTCGGGAATAGGGACATATATAAAGAATTTACTGCCCAATATTATTGATATAGCCAATGAACACGAGTTTGTGATAATAGGGAAAAATATTAAAGATGTAAATAACTTAGTTGATAGAAAGAACGTGGATTTTATTCAATTGAATGCTAGAATTTTTAGCATTAAAGAACAGTTAAAGCTGCCATCATTAGTACCTAAGTGTGACATTTTCTGGTCTCCTAATGTAAATATACCATTATTACCTTTGAAAGCTAAATACAGAATTACTACTATACATGATGTAGTTCATGTTGCGCATCCAGAATTTTTTAAGCCAGAAGTTGTAATGAGTTTTAAATTTTTTTTAAGAGAGGCGTTAAAAAAAAGCGATGTAATTCTCACGGTGTCAAATTTTTCAAAAAGCGAAATAATTAAGTATGGTAAGATAACGGGAGAAAGGATTCATGTCATTTATCCTGCATGCAATACTAAAATATACAATAGTGAAAACGTCAGTTACGAAGATATGCTTAGTGTGAGGAGAAAATATAATTTGCCTGATAGATTTTTGCTTTATGTAGGGAATATAAAGCCCCACAAAAATCTCGCAAGGTTACTCCAGGCTTTTGATAGAATTGATGATGAAACATTGTACCTGGTTGTTATTGGAAATAAAGAAGGATTTGTGACAGGAGATAAAAGCATAAATCATATAGAACTAAGAAAAAGAAATAAGATAGTGTTTACTGGGTTTGTACCAGATGAGGATTTGCCCAAATTTTATAAGATGGCTGAGGCGCTGGTTTTTCCTTCCATTTATGAAGGGTTTGGATTGCCACCGCTTGAAGCCCAAGCATGTGGGTGCCCGGTAATAGCGTCAAATGTAGCA
>JASBVU010000313.1 GCA_029960905.1 Thermoanaerobacterium sp. | reverse complement strand
GAATAACGGGTCTAAAAATTGTGTAAACAAGAAAACCTATTAATCCTCCCAATGTATTTGTGATCAAATCAGTCACATCAAAAGTTCTTGAACTTATTAATCCCCACCATGCACTTAATAATTGAGTGCATTCGATGATTAAACTAAACATAAAAGTTAAAATTATTGTTTTTATAACGCCTTTTCTTCTTAATATTGGATATAAAAAGCCAAATGGAATCATCATAATTATATTTAAAAGTATTTCTAAAAATGCTCCATCGTAATTTAACGTTACATCTCTAAAAGGAATAAAATTTGCTGTTTCCATAAAAAGATTATTCGTACCACCTAAAGGTATAGTAAGCGGCATTACTGTAACAAATAAAACCATTACAACATAAACGTACATAATTGTATTTAACAAAAATTCTTTTTTATTTCTCTTAATCCATCTTTTATAAAAGAACAAAAAGTAAACAAAGACTAGTAAGAGGAAATTTGTAATATAATCCATTCTTATTCTCCTCGCTATCTAATAAGGCACAAAGGTCGATTTCTGGACAAATTATGAACTAAAAAAACAACTTTAGGCGAGAATACTTATCTTTCAGTTACGCTTACCTTTTCTAATTTTTTTTCATTAAATTCAAATACCTCATCGCAAATCAGTTCAATGTCTTTTTGTATGTGGCTAGTCAGTAGTATAGTCACTCCATTTTTCTTTAGTTCAAGTAATAAGGAACGGATCTTTTGAACGCTAGTTTTATCCAGTCCATTAAATGGCTCATCAAGAATTAACAAGTTAGGACTTTCCATAATTGCTTGTGCAATACCTAGCTTTTGCTTCATACCCAAGGAATACTTTTTTACTGGTTGTCGATTTTCAGGTTCTAAACCGACCCTCTCTAGAGTAGACTTAATGGTTGTATCTGTGATTTTGTTTTGTATCGCTGCTAAATATCGTAAGTTTTTTATACCTGAATAATCTTCAAGAAACTGAGGAGTTTCAATTATGATCCCAGTATTAGGTGGAAAATCAATTTCTTTCCCTAATATTTTTCCGAAAATTTTAATTTCCCCATTGTCTGGTGAAAGAAGACCACTAAGTATTTTAAACAAAATCGATTTTCCACTTCCGTTATGTCCAACAAAACCATAAGCTTTTCCTCTTTCTAATGATAAGGATACGGATTCAAAAATTATTTGCTTTTTAAAGGATTTTGATAAATTTTTTGTTTCTAATACATAATCTTCCATTGTTTAGCTCCTTTCCGAAAAGATAATAATATTTTTCTTACTAGTTAAGTAGAGATACATTGAACTTCCTCCGATAATTAGAAATTGAATAATAAAGAAGAGAATGGAACTCGAACTATCTTTTAGGATATTTGAAATGAATGTATGCTGACCCAAAACGAAAGGAAAAGCTAATTGTAAAAGATATACTATGACAACAAATATGAATCCACTACCAAATCTGTTCAAGTGTATTGATACAGCCAACTGAACACAAGAAACACAAAATGTTCCTACAATTTGCACTAAAAATGAAGGGAATATCAATTCTGAAAAAACATCTTCATTTGTCACGGAAATCCACGGAAAAAGTGTCTCTGTTAATTGAGTGCTATCATATATTGAATATGTAATAAATAACAGTGATCCATGATATATTAATAACATTAAAACTATTATTAAAAATAGGGATAATATATGAGAAACAATAAAAAATACTTTCTTTTTCATTCTCAAAATACTATAAATAGCTTGTCTACCCATCATTTGAGTCATATACACATCAACAATAATTGCGATCCCAAAATAAGGGAGAAGAACAATAAACATTTGTATAAGGTGTAGCTGTTCACTTTCTACCCCACCTATACTTAACAAATAAACATCTAATGCAGAATGATATGAATATCCTGTGTAGTATAATGTATGAAACAAAAGAATTCCAATTGTCCATGCTAAGAAAAGGAATATTTTTTTGTAAATAAATTTAAAATTGAATCTAATAATCGACAACAAATGAAAAGCCATTAGTTAAAAGTTCACCTCTTTAGATAGACGCAAGGAAAAAAATATTAGTCCAACACTCAATATGACTAATGAAAATTGTGAAGATAATGCATAAAGCATTATTGTACTTTCATTTGGATTGAAAGCATAGGTATATAAAAAGCTTAAATCTAACGCATTCAAGATGGGAACATTATAAAAATTGAATACAGCATTAAAAAATAAAAGAAGTAGAATAATAAAAATCCCGACACTACTATACTGTCTTTTGGTTATACTTTGCCAATAGATATAAAGACTTCCTATAAATATTAATGATGCAAAATATCGTACAGCAAATAGACTTATAACATTTATTGGTGTTAATTTATTAAAATTAGAAAAGGTAGTGTATGGATCAAATCCTAATTCAGTCTCTTGACTCCATTCGAGTGTTACTCCAAGTGTCAAAAATGATTCAATTATCACTACTGCAAACACGTATATAGTTAGAAATAAACTAAGTAGTAGCATAACTATAATTTGGGATTTTATTATATTGGATTTTTTTATTAGTCGTCCTGTACAATAACGTAGATTTCCATCGTTTGCTATGTCATAGATTAAAATAAGAAAGACAGGGACAATAAATAAAAAATATATGTAACGATTTCCAAAGATAAAGAACACTGCATTCCAACTGTTTGTATATGGTGACCATTCGTTCATAATAAATACAAGTAAAGGGAGACATAATAAGTAAAATAGAACCCCAAGAAACTTTCTACTTATCACGATTCTTTTGATAGTGATTTTCAAGAAATTATTTACCATTTTTTAACTCCATTTTATAATTGATATAAAATGCTACTATACCTATCAGCACTAATATTAAATTAACGATTAATATATCGATAATCGTTAACCCTAAATTTGACATAAGATAATAAATTCTCGTTCCTGCAAATTTTTCTAATCCATTTATATTAGAAATTAAGATATCAAAAGATAAATATAGTGCAAAAGGGATTGCATAAACGTATACAATTTTTGAAAAAAAGCTAGTAATACCCATAGCAAATATGGCTATAGAAAAACCTAAAACAAAATGAATGGCTACGACAAACAGAATATAAAGAGACGGTGTATGAGTAAAAAGATGACTAAATACGCCATCTGGATGAAATTCAAAAGGATGGAGGATTTTATTTTCAAAGAAAACACTTACCCCTCCGAAATAAAGGGCGCTTGGTATTGATAAAGCGAGACCTCCAGCAATTGAATTTGCAA
>JASBVU010000312.1 GCA_029960905.1 Thermoanaerobacterium sp. | reverse complement strand
TCTAGTTGTGACACATTGCCATCTAGTGTTACTTGGTGAGAATGTAAGATCTAAAATAATCTGTATGTGTTCGTAATAGAGATATTTCTAGATTTATCGATAGGGGTTCCGATTTTCCCATTATTGTAAGAGCCATTATTTATAATTGTCGCTGTGTAATGTAGGCTTTAATTGGGATGTTATTGACCAATCAAGGAAATTATCCAGCTATTTTAAAAGTAGGATGGGGTGGTGAAATCAGGCAATATTGATTTAATTTAATATTCAACAAATATATTCTTATTTTCGTAATTTAGGTATTTTTATTCATATTACCAATCTTCTTTGTGATTTTATTATATACACAAACACATTTTAGATACCCAGAAATAAAACCCTTTGGTTTTTTGAGAGTATATCTTAATTTATGGAAAATATATAATGAGGGGGGTGTTGCAAAAATGAAGTGTGTAAAAGAGTATCGACTGAGTTATACCGAAAGGGCGAAAAAGATAGTAGACTCTCTTACCCTAGAGGAAAAGGTACACCTGATGAGTGGTACCATGAGTTTAGAAAGAATGATTAAGGATATGAAAGAGGATCCTGAACGTCATTATAATTATGTACCTTATCCGGCAGGTGGTATCAAAGAAAAAGGTATACCCCCTCTGTTGTTTTGTGATGGACCACGCGGTGTAGTATGTGGTACAGGAAAAAGTACTTGTTTCCCAGTGCCGATGCTGAGAGGGGCTACATTTGATGTTAATCTAGAGGAACGCATTGGCCGAGCTATTGGCAAAGAAATTCGTGCTTATGGGGGGAATTTCTTTGGAGGTGTGTGCATCAATTTGCCGTATAATCCCGGTTGGGGACGTAGCCAGGAGACCTATACAGGTGACAGGGATGGGGCTGAAGTAGTGCAAATGTATGTTGGTTTTAAAAATTCCAAAGTAGATCGCCCAGTAAAATTGCTTCGTGGATTTAAGAGGGTAGAGCTTAAGGCAGGGGAGAGCAAACAGGTGAGTATTTCATGTCCGGTAGAGAAACTGTGCTGGTATAATCCCGAGACAAATGCTTGGGAACTCGAGAAGATGGACTATGAAGTATACATAGGTACCAGCAGTGATAACAGGGATTTGCTGCAGGGCAAAATTACTTTGAATTAAAAATTTATCAGAATGGAGGGATAAAATGAAACTGAAAACAATTATTTCTCTGGTGTGTGTGCTTGCGTTGTTAGGCTCTATGATCGTTGGATGTGCTGGTACTAAAGAGAAAGAAGCAGGTGAAACTGAGGGAAAAGCTACTGAGGAAATAGGTGAAAAACCGAAGGGGAAGGCCGAAGGTGAAGCTGGAGAAAAGGATAAAGCTGGAGAAAAAGCCGTTGATAAGACTGGAAAAGTTGCAAGAAATGAAACGTTAATTGTTGATGTTTTGAGCGGAAGGGTTGGTACTCCTGATAATTTCAATGTATGGGTTCAAACTTGGCGTAATCCAGACAGAGGGATTCAGCAGTTGATGTTAGAACCTTTGTGGATGGTTGAGTATGTCACTGGTGAAGTTATAAACGCATTAGCAGAAGAACCACCAAAATATAATGAAGACTTCACTAAAATGACGGTAAAGCTTAGGGAAGGCATGTACTGGAGCGATGGGGTTGAAATAACAGCGGCTGACATAGTATATGGTGTTCAGCTCGTGAAAGAAACAGAAGGATTAAGTTATCATACAGAATTCAATACTTATGTTGATAAGGTGTACGAAGAGGATAAGTATACGGTGGTGTTTGAGCTTAAAATGCCAAATTCCAGGTTTCACACGTTTTTTGTGGATAGGTGGGGCGCTTTCAGACCATTTCCTAAGCATGTCTTTGAAAAAGCGGGTGATCCTTTAACATTTACATTTAATACGCCTGTCAGTTCTGGTCCGTATGTTTTAAAAGATTTTGATCCTGGCGGGTACTGGACGCGTTGGGAATTAAGAGAAGATTGGGATAGGACTCCAACTGGTAAACTTTATGGCAAACCGGCTCCTAAAGAGGTAGTTTACTACTACTACGGTACGCCTGAGAAAAAAGTGCTTGCACAAGCGCAACATGAGCTTGACATGACCGATCTTACATCCGAGACTTTGAAAGCGATTATTGAAAAAAGTCAGACCTCCAGAGCCTACAGAAAGGAATATCCTTGGGTTGTTAACGTGGATCCGTGTATAACTGGGATTTTGCTTAATACAGATAAATTCCCATTTAATTTAAAAGATGTAAGATGGGCGCTTACATTATCAATTGATATTGTCGAGGCGATAGGCACGGCTTTTGATGGAATGGCAACTATGGGTGCCATGCATATACCACCAACTCCTGTATATATTGATTGGTACTATAAGCCTATGGAAGATTGGCTTAAAAACTTTACGCTTGATATACAGGTTGATGGTCAACCCTTTAAACCATATGATCCAGATGCTCCTTTAAGACTGGCTGAGTACGCAAAGAGTAGAGGCTATAAAGTACCTACTGATACTCAGGAGTTAAGAGAAATATTTGGGCTTGGCTGGTGGAAGTATGCACCCGATGTTGCTGAGAAATTACTGGAAAGAAATGGTTTTAAAAGAGATAAGGATGGCAAATGGCTGTTGCCGGATGGAACCCCATGGAAAATAACTATGGTAACAGGAACTAATCCGGCGGCTATTGGTTATAGAAATGTCTTTGCGGTTCAACAGCTTTGGAAAAAATTTGGCATTGACGTAGAGGTTGTGACCTTGGAGAATACGGGCACTGTGGTTGGTCATGGTGATTTTGATGCCTCCGGTGATTGGCCAGCAATCGAACCGTGGGGCGGGCATCCAGACTTGTACAGGACATTGAGAATGTGGCATTCAAAATATTATGTGCCTTCAGGAGAGCAAGCCGTTGGGCATGCTTCAAGGTGGAACAACCCAGAGATGGATAAAATCATTGACGAAATGGAAAAATTGCAATGGGATGACCCCAGGAATCTGGAGCTTGGTATGGAAGGATTGAAGATAGCCATTGAAGAGATGCCTTCTATTCCACTAGTTGGATATCCAGGAATTGTTTCTTGGGATGAATACTACTGGACAAATTATCCGGGTGCTGAAAATCCGTATTGTCAGCCATATCACCATTGGCCAAACTTCAAATATATGCTCCCGTTCTTAAAACCGTCAGGGAAATAGAAAAACAGATTAATTTTAAATGCGCCCTTCTAAAGGGAGGGCGCATTTAAAACAACTGGGGGTATTGAACTTGTCGTTCGTGAAGAGATAC
>JASBVU010000311.1 GCA_029960905.1 Thermoanaerobacterium sp. | reverse complement strand
AATATGTTTCCTGAAATTCAGTTATATCAGGCAACAGAAGTTGCCGAAAATACTCTCAATGTAAAGGGGGAAAATATATGCCATCAGATTATCATGTACACTTAGAAAGAGGTCCGTACACTATTGAATGGCTTAAAAAATTTCTCGATACAGCACTAGATAAAGGCCTTACAGAAATAGGCTTTTCAGAACACGGATACAGATTTGATAAAGGATACGATGCATTTGGAAGCGATGGCTTTAGAGGTGAATGGATTAAAAAGTACAATGGGCAAGATATTGACGAATACGTATCTCTAATAGTTGAAGCAAAGTCTATGGGGCTTCCTGTAAAATTGGGAATAGAAGCAGATTATATACCGGGTAAAGAAAAAGAGCTTATGGATTTCTTAAAGCCGTATCCTTGGGATTATGTGATTGGCTCTATACACTGGATAGGTGACTGGGGCATAGATCTTGATGAGTGCCTTGATATTTGGGAGTCATGCGATGTTGACTCTGTGTATCTCGAATATTTCAATATGGTAGAAAAGATGGCTGAAACAGGTCTTTTTGATTTCATAGGCCATATCGATTTGGTTAAAATTTTTAAGTTTAGACCAACGCCAATGGTTTATGATAAAATAGAAGAAAATATTAAGAATATAGCAAAGACGGAAATAGCTGTAGAAGTTTCAACAGCGGGACTTAGGAAACCTGTAGGCGAGATTTATCCATCAATAGAGATAATGTCAATGATTAAGAAGTACAATATCCCTATTCTTGTAAACTCTGATGCACATACACCGGAAGATGTGGCAAGAGATTTTGACAGAGCATATGAATACGTGAAATCATTTGGGATTGACACACTTAATTATTTTGACAAGAGAAAAAGAATACCGTACAAGATATAAGTATATTTTTATGCTATATACGCTAAAAGAATAAGCATTCGCTTATCCTTTCACCGTATATAAACCCCTATCCCCATAAAACAAAAAGCCGCAGTAAAAACTACGGCCGGTTGCACCACCATCTCCGCATAACCCAGGTGCCCAGATACAGGTTATGCTTCACAGAATCCTATATATTTTGTTTATATTTTTAATATTCGACATAAAACATAATTTTCCTTCTTAATAAAAAAATTTTTATATCAAATTTATAAAAAAGTACATAATGTACATAATATACATAATATGATATAATGGGAGTGATAAGGGGGAATGAATAAGATGTTCACAGTTAATGCTACAGATGTACGCAAAGAATGGGCAGATTTCATCAATTCAGTTGTTCGGGAAAAGCCTAAAATTATAAAACGTACAAAGGATTATGTCTTTGTTTCTAATATAGATATGATTAAAGAAATGCTAAAAGCATATACATTTACAGCAAATGTTCTAAATGAAGATGATGGTACTGTGACAATTTCATTAAATGAAATCGACATTGTTGTCAATGGCAAAGATGAAAATGAAGCCTTAAATTTGCTTGTTGATGACATGATTGAATATGCAGAAGATTTTTATAATGATTTTCAATATTGGTATTCAGCTCCCAACCGCAAAGAGCATCTACCTTATGTCTTAAATATACTATTCCAAGATGATCCTGAAGGAGTAAAAAAGCTTATTAAATGCCAACATGGAAAGAATTAAAGCGCTTTTTAGAAAGAGACGGTTGGGAATTGTACAAACAAACAGATCACTATTTTTATATAAAGCGCGATAATGACGGAAATATACGGCGTACCAAGGTTTCAATGGGCAGCGGGGAAATAAAGAAGCATTTATGGCAAGAGATCTTAAAAAAGCAATTACAAGTTACGGAAGAGTATTTTAATAGCAAGATATGATAAATCTCCCATCTATATAAATGGGAGATTTTTTTATATCAAATTTTTTACTGCCTTTGCCCTCAATATGCTGTTTAGTTTGTTTAATGACTCTACAGCTTCAATAGGGATTTCCCTGTCTGTGTTTACGATCATAAGGGCGGTGCCATCGCTTTTATTAGGACTTACGTGCATAGAAGATATGTTTATGCCAAAATCCCCCAGCACATTTCCAATGTGACCAATTACCCCTGGTACATCTTTGTTTTTAACAAAAAGCATGTATTCTGTAGGTTGGAAATTTACCCTGTGACCTAAGTATTCTACAATGCGTATCTCATCACCATACGTTGTCCCTGAAAACTTATAAGACTCTCCTTTTGTGTCAATCACGTTTATGGTTACAAGGCTTGAATAGTGATCTATCTCATCTATCTTGCCATCTATGACTTCTATTCCCATTTCCTTTGCCCTTAGCCTTGCATTTACTATGCTTATGCCTTCCTTTAAGGCAGGCTTTAAAAGCCCTTTTAAGGCGTGAAGCGTTACAACTTCTGTGTTTAGACTGGATATTTCTCCTCTATATATTATCTCTACTGTTTTTGCAGGCACATCGCTTATCTGGAAATAAAGTGAACCCATGGCTTCGCAAAGCTTCATATAAGGCTTCAATTCTCCAAATTCATCGGCTTTTACATCAGGCAGGTTTACTATGTTGCCGTAAAGTTTTCCGCTTAAAGCCGTTATCACTTCTTTTGCAACAGATATGCCTACGTTATTTTGAGCTTCTATAGTTGAAGCACCTAAATGTGGAGTCACAACTACATTTGGAAGCTCTAAAAGCTTATTGTGGAAATCCTGCTTTTCCTTGTCATAAGATGGTTCAACTTTAAACACGTCGAGGGCAGCCGCGGCCACGATCCCTTCTTTGACTGCATCGTACAAAGCTTCTTCATTTATAAGTCCGCCTCTCGCGCAGTTTACTATTCTCACGCCCTTTTTAACTTTCTTAAATTCTTCATGGCTTATTATGTCAATCGTTTCCTCCGTCTTTGGTGTGTGGATAGTTATAAAATCCGATTCTTGCAAAAGCTCATCAAACGATACCTTTTTCACTCCAAATTTCTCAAATCGGCTGTCTGGTATATACGGATCGTAAGCAATGACTTTCATGTCAAATGCCGCAAGCCTTGTTGCAACTAATGATCCTATCCTACCAAGTCCAATTATGCCTACAGTTTTGCCGCTTAGCTCGACACCCTTAAACTTGTTTCTCCTGAAGTCGCCATTTTTTGCGCCAATATATGCCTGCGGTATGTTTCTGGCAATAGACAGCATAAGCCCAATCGTATGCTCCGCGGCTGATATGATATTTCCTTCAGGTGTATTTACGACAATTATGCCTTTTTCTGTTGCCGCCAAAAGGTCTATATTATCGACGCCGTTGCCTGCTCTTCCTATTACCTTTAG
>JASBVU010000310.1 GCA_029960905.1 Thermoanaerobacterium sp. | reverse complement strand
TCAAATTGCAGCAGATGCAGAGGAACCTATGGCAAGACCGGCTATACCTATATATTTGACTAGTATTATGCTAATCAATATATTTACTGCTATGCCTAAAATACTGTTTATCATAGGTGTTCTCGTGTCATTTGTGGAGTAAAACGATACGTTAAACACATCTCTTATGCCGTAGAAAATCATTCCTATTGAAAGGTACAAAAGTGCAATAGCTGTAATCTCCACACTGTAATCATTAAATTTACCATGTTTAAACAGTATGTCTATTATGTGGTACCTTAAAATCATGATGCCTAAAGTGACAGGAATCATAATCATATTGATATTATTTATAGCCTTTATCATGTGAGATTTCATGCCTTTATAATCGCCAGTGCTTCCTTCCCTTGATAAAGTAGGAAATATGACTGTAACAACCGACGTGGCAAATGTCCCGTAAAATGCACCTGTTAATAAGCTGGCATAGCTAAAAGCGGTAATATTTCCATTTTGCAGCCCTGAAGCAAGTCTCGTATTTATGATGATATTTATCTGATTTACAGACAATCCTACAATGACAGGGCTAATAAGCTTAAGCATCCTTACTATACGAGGATCTTTAAAATCAATTTTTAGACTGTATCTATACTTGTTTTTAATAAGCCATGGTATCTGATTTACCACCTGAAGTCCGAACGCAACTGTAGTGTATATAGTAAGACCTACTATGCCACCCTCCTTTGCAAAAAACAGCATAAACACAATAGGTGGAATGTCTATTAAAATTCCATTTAAAGCAGGGGCAGTAAAATCATTAAGAGTCTGAAGGATAGCAGTAAAGCCTGCTGACATGCTTAAAAACAGCATGTTTACAATGCTTATTTTGGTCAAATTTACAGCAAGTTGAAACTTTTCACCTGTAAAATTCGATGCCATTAATCTTACCAAGTATGGCGAAAAAATCCATGCTATAACGAATATGGCAAATGAAAACAAAAATAAAATATTCATTATATTGTTGGCAAAATCAAACATTTCATCTTTGCCACGCTTCGCATACGTCTCATTTAAAAGAGGTATAAAAGCGGTGGATACTGCAACACCTATTATAGAGTAAAGCACTGTAGGGATATTTAGAGAAACTGTATAAGCGTCAGTTGCCCATGTGGTGCCAAACACCTTACCCTGAACAGTATTTTTCAAAAGCCCAGCAAATTTCCCTAAAATCGTAATAAATGCAACAATGCTTGCTGACTTAAATAATTTCTTATTACTCATACGATCTCCATTCTAACTTGTGATTTTTCTCAGAAGTAATTTCAAATCCCCATGACAATTTTATATTTTACATGGTAAATGGATTTTAAGCAATACGCATTGATTCCAAAATTGAGGAGTTTTAGCCATTAAACGTAAATTTTTAACTAATTATTTTCATATAACGACGATTAATTATCTATGAAAAGATAATGTCATAATATTTTTGTATTTTCTCTTCCAAAATATCCATGCTTATAAATCTCGCCTCTCTTATGACTTCTTTCCCTTCAACAAAAAGAAGCACTGTAGGCACAGTAAAAACCGAAAACTCGGATGATGCAGAAGGCAATTCATCTATAGAAATATGTCCACTGGATATTTTGGCATAATTTGAAAGCATTATTTCAAGTTTTGGAAGCAATGTAGTGCATATACCACAATCATTTGTCGAAAAGTACAATAGCGCCATTTCTTCATCATTCACAAATCTCTTTATTTCATCAACTGTATAAAATTTCTTCATCATCTTTGTCCTCCACAGCTAATTTTTTAAATCTAACATATAAAGTATTTTACCACAAAGCGAAAAATTTTTATATATCTTGCTTGAAATATTAAAATTTAATTTTCAATGGTGATATAATATATATGTAAAAATATACTAGGAGGGATTTAAATGCCATTACCACCATTTTTGTCATCGCTTGATAAAAATGATTCTGAATTTGCAACCGCAATAGAAAAAGTCTATGCTTATGCAATGGGACCAGGCGCATTAGATCAAAAGACAAAATTGTTAATTGCACTGGCTATTGATGCACTGCACGGTGCTAACCTTGGAGTGGAAAACATCTCAAATCAACTGCGAAATATGGGTGTCAGTGACGAAGAAATAAAAGAAGCCATTAGAATCGCATACTTCGCATCCGGAAACACAATATTAGCTTCGTATATTTCTGCTTTCAAAAACAAATAGCCGTTAAAAAGTGAGAAGCTGATTTTATCCAAGCTTCTCACTTTTTAAAATATCATGCATATTCCTCCAGTTTATCCATCCGTTTTGATGTAAATAGCGTAAATATTTGTTTAATCTTTCATACGTCGGCTCAGCCTTATCACCATAAATTTCTTTAAGCTTAACGCCAATGTCATAAACAGTTCTTTTGCCGTCAATAAGCTTCCATACGGTGCTGCCAATTTCATCAAGCTCTATTGTCGTTATCCTTGGTCTTTTGATAAAAAGCCTCACCAAGCGCTCAACGATTTTATCGTGTTTAAACACAAGTTTAATTATATTGTCGTTCTCTTCCCACACAAGCTTTTTTGAATGAACAGGTACATAAAGCATAAAATTATTATTGTTCTTTTTAGCCATTTCTCGTATCATCCTTATAATTCTTATTGTATTTTTTATGCCGTACTAAATATATTATACCACACCATTATTTGTAAAATATCAATGCATTGCTTAAATTCCTACCCGGTTTTGTTAAATACTCACCTTTAAAATAAAGTCCAGAAGAAGCACCACCATCAAGATTCATTGCATTGTATGCGCCTAAATCTTTCATTATCTGTGCCAACTGATAAACAGTAATCTCTGGTGTAGTAACAAGAAAAATGTCGCCTTGTGAGGTTACTCCAATAGCGCTTCTTGCGTAAGATAAGCTTACAATCTTATCCTCTGTAAAACCCTCGCCTACAGGATCTACACTGGCCACACCATCTTTAACGAGAGTAGGTCCTGCTCCTACAGCTTCAACGACGTCAGACCAATCAACAGAATTAACAAAAAGTTAATATTGAGGAAGCGTCGAATCTGTAAGAAAAACATTTTATAAAAAAAATATCTAAGTTTAAATGTAAGCAAAAAATTCAAACAAAATGCAAAAAAATAAAAGCCATGAAAGGCTTGATATCGCTTGATTTAATATGGAGGCGGCATCCAGATTCGAACTGGAGATAAAGGTTTTGCAGACCTCTGCCTTACCACTTGGCTATGCCGCCAAATTTTGGAGCGGACAACGAGACTCGAACTCGCGACCCTCACCTTGGCAAGGTGATGC
>JASBVU010000309.1 GCA_029960905.1 Thermoanaerobacterium sp. | reverse complement strand
GAATTTTTAATTTTGACGGAGGCTCATAAGGAAAGCTAGAGGCTAAAGTAGTTGTTGATATACAAGGAAAACTAACTTTTCCCCCCAATAATTAATATCTTTTTTAAACTGCTAGAAAGTTTCAAAAAATTCAGCTCCTTTTAAATTACTTCCATAAATTGTATTCTATTATATTAATCATTAATTGGCAAATATGGGTAAATAGGTTATAATTTGAGAGTACGACTTGTTACTTTCTTTTCTAGGTTTTGATTGTGTAGTAACCTCCATTATCCTTAGAATTGGGAGGGGACAAGTTTTTTGTTTATAAATACCTTTATGGAAAGGAATTGTTAACCTATTTCTATATAAAGTTTTGACATACGATTCTAGACAATACGATTCTATTTAAAGGGGGAAAATATGGTTAATAAAAAGAAGCTTGCGTTTTTCTCATTCCTTTTTTTAATTGTTTTCACTATTATTGGAGATGCATATATTTATTATATAGATGGGAAGGTTTTTGAAAGTGATTTTAAGTATGAAACAGATATAAAGAATGAGGATTTAAAACAAGAATATGTTCATGATTTGGAGAAATACAGTAAAGATTTCGATTTGAAAATTTATGTTATTTCATCTGTAGTCACTTCAAAAAACTCTGCTACATATACAGTGTATTCCGCAGACGAAAACAAAGAATTTTTTAAAAATCGAATACTAGTAAAAAAAGATAACTCAAAATTCAGATCATTAGTTAGTGGTGAAAGGGAAATTGTATTTAGCCACTCAGTGATATTATTTATATAAATGAAAAAAGCTATTACGTCTTTGGTACCAAAACAAACGTAGAGAAATTACGCTCAGTAACCAATGACAAATATGGAATGAGTAAACCAGAAGACAATAGCTATTCAAATGATGCTCCATTTATGATTGCTGCAGCTTGGATATTCATTTTTTCGATTATATTAATATATACATTTTTTGAAGTTAGTAACTTTAAAAAAGAAGCTTTGATTAGATACCTAAATGGCACTGATAAAAAAAATGTAGTAATCCCATTAATACTTACAAATTCATTTACAATCGTATGTGCAGCGATAATAGGAATGTTAATTGGAATGACAATAACGGAATCATATAAGTTTACGTTAATATCGGTTGGAGCAGTAATATTAATTATACTTTGCACGAATAGCTTTTATCTTCTACTTTTCAATTTGGATGTAAAAAAGACGTTTGTAAGAAGCTATTACACGTTAGGCTATAAAATATTAGCTTTTTTTGTATTATCAATAATATCCATAACATCGATCTTGATTTTAACATTCAATTTTAAGACAATGCACGATGCAACACTAACTATTAATCAGAAAGATAGTTGGGAGAAGTTCTATGGTTATGATAATGTTTTATTCTTTTTTAAAGAATATACCGAAAATACAAATATGGATACGGATGAAGAGTACGCGGTTAAATTTTATAACGAGAATCTTGACAAGTATCAAATGTATCTTTCCTTTGATTTTTCAAACAATGGTGGAATATCGTCAAGTATGGTGAACACTGATGAACCTATCGTATACTTGAATAAATATGCTAAAAAGGATATTGAAAACTTAGGTATTGATCTAGATGAATTAAAAGAGGATACATATTATATTATTTCTAGATATTCAGAGGATGAATTGAAACAGAAAGGTATATATGATGAAAAAAGCAGTGATGAAGTGAATTATGTACTAAATAAAGAAGATGGAACTTTTGAGACAATTACTATTCAAGGCTCTTATAAAATATTTGTACATGATATCAATATGGAAAACCTGGCTGATAATTACAAGGAGGACCCGATAATAATATTTGATACTCACAGTGAGTTGCCTAGTAAAAAATTAAGCGGCTATGTATTTAATTCATTAGTTAAGTTTAATAAAGAAAGTGACTTTAATAACTTTATTAAAAATATAGGATATCAGAATGAAGTGTATTATAAAAATAATATTAAAGATTTGTACATGAAAAAACAGGCAGAAAAAATTTTAGTACTAATAATCAATGTTATTTTAAGTGTAATGATTATGATATTATTTAATATTTCCTTGTCTGCGATTTTAAAAATGGATTTTGATTCACGGGCAGTTGAGATAGCAATTGATAAGATATTTGGAAAAACTCTATTAAAGAGATATAAAGCATTATTTAGATTGTTAATAAGTGCTTTTATTATAGGTGTAATTACTGCATTAGCAGGAAAATTATTATTTCATAACTTCTCTTTATTATATGTAGTTTTTGCGAGTTTAATTGTGTTTATCAATACCAGTGTCATTCTTTCATTGTTTATAAATAAATACGAAAAGATCAGTATCCCACGTGTATTAAAAGGCGGTATTTAAAATGATAAAAATTGATAATATATCTAAAAGTTTTGGTGAGCATGTTATATTCAAAAATTTCTCCTGTTCTATAAAGCAGGGTGATTTTGTAGTATTTAGTGGGAAAAGTGGCAGTGGAAAAACAACACTATTAAATATGATAGGTGGAATAGAACAGTTCGACTCTGGCAAAATTATTGTTGATGACTTAGATTTATCAAATAATAATGACATTATTAAACTATACAGAGAAAAAATAGGATTTCTTTTTCAAAACTTTGCTTTAGTAGAATACAAGACTGTTGAAGAAAATATCCTTATGATCGATAAGAAGTATCGTAACGAAGTAACCGTTTCATCAGTGTTGGATAAAGTTGGATTAAGCGGGTATGAAAAAAGAAAGATATTTACCTTGTCAGGTGGTGAGCAGCAAAGAATTGCCATTGCACGGCTTTTAATGAAAAGATGTAGTATAGTTTTGGCGGATGAACCAACAGGAAGTTTAGACAGCTATAATGCTAACATTGTTATGAAACATATCAAAGAACTAAATGAATTAGGAAAGACAATTATAATGGTCACACATGATGAAAAGCTAAAAAAGTTGGGAGGATATATGATTAAATTATAAAAAAGTTATTATTGGAATCATAACTGGAATTGTTGTAGTTTTTGCTTTATATTTCTGTATTCATATTTATGCTAATAGTAAAGTAATAAAAAGGTATGCTCCCGAGGGATTTGAAAAGAACCCTATGGGTGATTACTGTAAAAACACATCAAATATGGTTCTTTGCGTATATGATGCTCCATTATTCCAAACATTGACTAACCTTTCACTCAGTAATAGTACGGATAAAATTGATTTAATTATCTGGGTACCGCTTTATGGTGGAAATTTAAACTTAAGTTTGACACCACCCCACTACAACACAAAAACTTAATTGTGGAAAA
>JASBVU010000308.1 GCA_029960905.1 Thermoanaerobacterium sp. | reverse complement strand
TACCGATTCGGAAAACAGAATATATTTTGACCCCGAAAATAAACCGGGGCTCAGCAACCTTATATCGCTTATGAGCGTGCAGACAGGCCAGAGCGTCGATGAAGTGGTGGCACAGTATGAGGGCAAAGGCTATGGCGCTCTTAAAAAGGATCTGGTAGAGGTCACTGTAAATACGTTGAAAGGCATACAGGATAGGTATTACGCATTATCTGAAGAAGAGATAAGGGTAGTCTTATCTGAAGGTGCCCAGAGGGCAGGAGTTATTGCTGAAAAAACCTTAAGGCGTGTTCAAGAGAAGATGGGACTAAGATAAATTCAGGTAAAGGGCTTTGCAAGTCTGATTTGATAAAGGTTGCAAAGTCCTTTGATTTTACCTAGCTAAAGGAGGGATTTTGTTGCTGCAAAGCATTCGGAGGGATTCTTATAAGAGAAAGGTTCTGTCATATAAATACCGCAGGTTGTTTAAAAGGGCATACAGATTACTTGATATATCTCCGCTAAAAGATGGTGGAGATTGTGGACTATTGTGTGGCAGAAAATGTTGTAAACCTATGGAAGAGTTAGGGATATATCTCATGCCTAATGAACGACATGCTTTACACGGCTCAGAGGGTAAGTTCAGGTGGGAAAGACAGAAGAGGGGATATTTTCTCCAGTGCGATGGTGTATGTGATAGAAAAAGTAGGCCCATGCAGTGCAGGGTTTACCCTTTAATGCCCATTATAGGTCTTAATGGCTTAATGTTTATAAGAAATCCTATGGGTGGCTGCCCCATTGGTAAGAGTGATATAAACCCTGAATTTATAAGGCGGTGTTTCAAAGCCTACAAGTTGATACTTAGAAATAGTAAGCTGTTACGGTTTTATTACAGGAGATAAGCAAATCGATCAATTGCTTTATGAGTTCATGTTTTGATATATAGAAGTCTTTGTGCTGTGGATTTTCGGCTTTACCGATAAAAAAGTTTATGTGAGTGGCATCGTCCAATAGTATTTTTGCCATCTGTGTTGCGGCGTCCTGTTTGTTAAAGTTTATATTATTTAAGGGATTTTTGTGGAATTCTCTTATGATTTTTACGACTCTATCTAAAGTTAACAACCCTTCTGTTACTAAATCAATACCTGATATAAATGATATAGGTGGAACTTCAGGATCATATATTCTGTCGTCATTATGAAGTTTTTTCTCTAAAACTCTACAAACCATTTGAGCAGTAGAACCACCGCATACAATTCTTTTTATAGGATCTTTGTTGTCTTTCATAAAATTTTTTACAACTAGTTCATCATCGTTCTGATTTTGAGGGGGACATATTAAGACATTAACCCGCTGTGGTTTTTTGACTTTGATTGCAACAACTGTCATATCATCTTGAGGACTTTCTTCATAGTAGTTGTTGCTGATCGTCAGTAAAATGTTGGCGATTTTTTGTGCAGAATAATCATGTGAACACAGATGTACTGCATAATGGGCTATATCATGCCATTGCCATCTGGTATTTGTTATTCTTCCTTTTCCGGCTCCTACAATCCCATCACTCATAATGATAAAGGTATCACCTAATTTTAGAGGAAAGCTATACTGGCGTATAATTTTGCCATTGATGTTTTTTGATGATGGTATAAGATTCACCAATTTATTATTTCTAATGAATATGATTTTAGGGTTTTCATATTCAGTAATATAAACGGTGTTAGATTCATCAATATCCAAAATAGTAAAAGTTGAATAGGCGATGCCTTTTTCACGGTTTATGGGGAGTGTTTGGGTTAAAGTATCGATAACATCAGAAATATTGCTGCCTTCTTTGAGCATTGTAAAAACAATTTTAGTAGTAAGTGATGCAAGTATATATGCCTATAAGTAAGTGCTCATCTTTTAAATAGTATATACTATAGATGAGAAAATTCGATTACAATAAATTCCACATAATAAAATTATAGAGACAAATGCTCACTTCTGTGATATAACTTTAATTACCACAAAAAATCAATAACAGGAGTGAAGCATATGTCTCATGATAATAGAATAACAGAAAACTCATCAATAATCCAGTACTTATTGAAATTAAATTTTGCATTATATTTTACTAAACCTGTTATTCGCCATATTGTAGAATTTATAATTGCTGCCACTCAAAAGGGTTATAGTGGTACTGTTACTGACATAGTTAATTTAAGCTTTGCTAATTGCCATAGAACTACCTTTGGTAAATTCTTAAGCCAAGGCGTTTGGAATATAGAGTATGCATGGAGAGCTATAAGGCGGGAAGTTATTCGTATTATATTCGAATTATCCCAAACTCGTAAAAAGCCGATATTTGTGATTTTTGATGATACTATTGCTGAAAAAACTAAGCCCTTGTTACAGGCTAAACATTCTATTCAGGCAACAGGATATCATCAATCGCATTTAAAGGGAAAGCAAGTTTGGGGGCATCAGCTTCTTGTTATGATGCTATCCTGCGGCAAAGTAGTATTGCCTTACTACATTGAACGCTATGAAAAAGGTGGTAAAAGCAAGATCGAAAGAATATGTGAAATGGTATCTATGCTTCCAACACCTAAAGGACCAGCATATGGACTATGTGATTCATGGTACATAAACGAAAAAGTAATTAATGCTCATTTAAAAAAAGGATACCATCTCCTAGGAGCATTGAAGACCAACCGTATTATCTATCCACAAGGCATTAGAATCCAAATAAAAGATTTTGCCAAATATATTGGGAAGAGCGAAGTTCACCTCGTTACAGTGAACGGTTCTAGATACTGGATATATCGCTATGAAGGAGCCTTAAATGGGATAGATAATGCAGTAGTTCTTATGTGCTGGCCTGAGAAAGCATTTAACAATCAAAAAGCTCTACATGCATTTATCTGTACTGATACTGAATTAGATACTGAGACTATTCTAAATTACTATAGTCAAAGATGGCCTATAGAAATATTCTTTAGGCAAACAAAGAATAATCTTGGACTAAACACGTATCAAGTACGCTCAACAAAATCAATAGATAGATTGTTATGCCTTATATCATTGACATACCTGTATTGTACAACTTCAAGCGACAAATATTACAAATTTGGGCAAGGAATAATAATAGCTCGTAAAGAAGTACAAAAGCAGCGTATTCAATGGATATATGAACAAGCTAAAAACGATGTATCTATTGATGAAATTTTAGGACAATTAAAGTTAGCATAGATAAAGTGTATCTATTTGATGGTAATGTTTGTTATTAATTTTTCTCATCTATAGTAAAGTTCCAAAAGAAGTTGCCGGGGATAGAGGTTTTTATTCCAAAACAAATGAA
>JASBVU010000307.1 GCA_029960905.1 Thermoanaerobacterium sp. | reverse complement strand
TAAATGTTGTTTATTGTTGTTTTTTAGTATATAATTTAATTAAAATTTAAAAAACTGGAGGAAAGTGTATGCTTGCGATAGAACGAAGGAAGAGGATAATGAGGCTTATACAAGAAAACCAAAGTGTTTTAGTGCCGGAGCTAAGTAAGTTGTTTAATGTGACAGAGGAGACCATAAGAAGGGATTTAGAGAAACTTGAAGCCGAGGGGTTTCTAAAGAGGACTTATGGCGGTGCTGTTATAAATGAAAATTCAAGTGCCGATATTCCGCTAAATATTCGTGAAATTACAAATATAGAAAGTAAACAAGCGATAAGCATGAAAGTTGCTGAGTACATTGAAGACGGTGACACACTTTTGCTTGATTCAAGCTCTACAGTACTTCAGGTAGCAAAGCAGATAAAATTTAAGAAAAAGCTTACTGTCATAACAAATTCGGAAAAGATAATATTAGAGTTGGCAAATGCTAAAGATTGCAAAGTAATCTCAACAGGAGGAGTATTAAAACAGAATTCCATGTCGTTGATCGGAAATTTCGCGGAAGATATGATTAAAAATTTCTGTGTGGATAAAGCCATAATATCATCAAAGGGATTTGATATGACAAATGGCATAACAGAATCAAATGAAATGGAAGCCGAAATCAAAAAAGCCATGGCTAACTCGGCAGAAAAGGTATTTTTGCTTCTTGATCACAATAAATTTGACAAGTCTTCGTTTGTTAAGATGTTTGACTTAAATAAAATTGATTATCTTTTTACCGATAGAAAGTTGTCTTTGGAATGGGAAGAATTCTTAAAAAAACACAATATTGATTTAATATATTGTTAGTTGTATCTCACATTTTGTGAGATATTTTTTTTAAATGAAATTTTATAATTGACATTTCACGAATTCGTGATATAATAAAGATAAACAAAATAAAACAGACATAAATCAAAATAAATTCAATAAAAATTAACTTTATTTAAAGGAGGACAAAAAGTGTATTCTGAATATGAGGTAAAAAAACAGATTTGCGAAATAGGAAAAAGAATTTACATGAATGGATTTGTGGCAGCGAATGACGGAAATATCACTGTAAGAATCAGTGAAAATGAAATAATAACGACACCTACAGGTGTAAGCAAAGGTTTTATGACTCCAGACATGCTATTAAATATTAACTTAAATGGTGAAGTATTAAAATCTTCTGGAGACTATAAGCCATCAACAGAAATAAAAATGCATCTTAGAGTCTATAGAGAAAGACCAGATGTTAAATCTGTCATACATGCACATCCGCCATTTGGCACAGGCTTTGCCATTGTAGGGATTCCCCTTACAAAGCCGATAATGCCAGAAGCAGTCATATCTTTAGGCTGTGTTCCAATAGCTGAATACGGCACGCCTTCGACAGAAGAGCTGCCAGATGCTGTTTCTAAATACTTGCAAAATTATGATGCGCTTTTATTAGAAAATCATGGTGCATTGACATACGGTCCTGACTTGATAAGTGCGTATTACAAAATGGAATCACTTGAATTTTACGCAAAGTTGACATTTATTTCTACACTTCTAGGTGGCCCAAAAGAGCTATCAGATAACCAAGTAGAAAAGCTTTATGAAATCAGAAGAAAATTCGGTTTAAAAGGAAGACATCCAGGCGATTTGTGTAGTACATTGGGGTGTAGCACAAATTCCGCAAAATCGAATGATGATGACGACATTTCTGAACTTGTGAATGTTATTACTAAGAAAGTATTAGAACAATTGAAATACAATTAAAAACACATTTCGAATAAAAAGAGGAATTCTCTATGAAACATTCTAAGCGATTTGAGGTTCTCAGCAAAAGACCTGTTAATCAGGATGGATTTATAAATGAATGGCCAGAGAAAGGCTTTATAGCAATATCTAGTCCTAATGATCCTAAGCCATCAATAAAAATTGAAAATGATAAGATAATAGAGATGGATGGAAAAAGAAGAGAGGATTTTGACTTTATAGATATATTTATAGCTGATCATGCTATAAATGTCCGTCAGGCTGAAAAATCTATGAAAATGAATTCACTTGATATAGCTAGAATGCTTGTAGACATAAATGTAGAAAGGAAGACCATCATAAAGATTGTGTCAGGGCTCACACCTGCTAAAATAATGGAAGTCGTAAATCATCTTAATGTTGTGGAAATGATGATGGCTATGCAGAAAATGCGAGCAAGGAAAATTCCGTCTAATCAAGCACATATCACAAATCTTAAAGATAATCCTGTACAGATTGCAGCAGATGCTGCCGAATGTGCCTTAAGAGGCTTTAGGGAAGAAGAGACCACCGTCGGAGTCACAAAATATGCTCCTTTTAACGCAATAGCATTATTGATAGGATCTCAAGCATTAAAAAGAGGTGTGCTTACTCAGTGTGCTGTTGAAGAGGCGACGGAGCTTGAATTAGGCATGAGAGGATTTACTACGTACGCTGAGACTATATCTGTTTATGGGACTGAAAGTGTTTTTATAGATGGTGATGATACGCCCTACTCGAAAGCTTTTCTCGCTTCTGCCTATGCGTCAAGAGGATTGAAAATGAGGTTTACATCTGGGACAGGTTCAGAAGTTCTTATGGGAAATGCAGAAGGTAAATCAATGTTGTACTTAGAAATCAGGTGTATCATGGTTACAAAAGGTGCAGGAGTACAAGGGCTTCAAAACGGTGCAATAAGCTGTATAGGCATAACCAGCTCAGTTCCTTCAGGTATAAGAGCGGTGTTGGCTGAAAACCTTATAGCATCTATGCTTGATTTAGAGGTAGCATCGGGTAATGATCAGACTTTTACACATTCAGACATAAGAAGGACAGCAAGGACTATGATGCAGTTTTTACCCGGTACGGACTTCATATTTTCAGGCTACAGTGGAACGCCTAATTACGACAACATGTTTGCTGGTTCTAATTTTGATGCAGAAGATTTTGACGATTACAATGTATTGCAAAGAGATTTGATGGTGGATGGAGGCTTAAAGCCTGTAAAAGAAGAAGATGTGATAGCAGTCAGAAGAAAAGCTGCTAAAGCTTTGCAAGACGTTTTTAGAGAGTTAAATCTTGGAGTAGTTACAGATGAAGAAGTAGAAGCAGCAGCATACGCCCATGGCAGCAAAGATATGCCTGAGAGAGATGTTTTGTCTGACCTTGAATCAATCGATGAAATGATGAAAAGAGGGATTACAGGCATTGACATTGTGAAAGCTTTATATAGATCTGGACATGAAGACATAGCAGAAAATATCTTAAATATGTTAAAACAGCGCGTGTCTGGAGACTATCTGCAAACATCAGCTATT
>JASBVU010000306.1 GCA_029960905.1 Thermoanaerobacterium sp. | reverse complement strand
TCATACGCCAAACTGCGCTTCGTTCATCGTGATATATTACGAAAGCTTCATTAATTGTTCGCTTTTAATAATATTTTCCAAAATCAAAAAATGAAAATGGGGGTTGAAAAAATGAATGGTTTCTTAGAATTGCCAGTAAGTTTTTTTGAAAGTCTAGCTTCAATACCCGGCTCACAGTTGAAAGTCATAATGTACATTGCAAAGCATACAATAAAGAATGGACGTATTGAACCAGTAAAGCTTACTATCGATGAAATTCAGAAGGGAAAATATGAAAGTGGTAAAAGAATAGACGATGGCACAGGTTTATCTACAGGTATAATAAGTAAAAGCTTGAAAAATGCCATAAAAGATGGTTTTTTGGTGTGCTACGTCGATAATGATGACAAATTGCGGCAGAAGAAATACTACACATTAAGACAAAATACTTCCATCGAAGGCATTACGTACAAATATGACGAATACGGTAGAATAACTGAATTTTGCGACTGGCAAAATATGACATATGACGATTTTAATGATATCCCATACATCGACAAAAATGAATATGCGGATAAAAAAACTGAAAACCGTGTTTCAGATAGTGAAAGAAGAGATGAGGCTAAAAACATTGAGAACATTCCATTTTCAAAAAGTGAAGACAATATGATCATATCAGATATGAATGATATGATAGATATTAATTGTAATAGTATATCTATCAATCATATCAATGATATGATGCATCAAAAAAGTGAAAATACGCCTAAGTACATAGACAAAAATATGCTTAAAGACAAGTACCATCTTACAGAGGATGAAATGAGCTTGTGTATAGCCCGCATGAAGGGAAAAGACATAAAATATCCTGCAAAATTCCTAGAAAGAGTCATCCAAAACTACTTAAAAGACAAATCAATACTAAAAGATGCCGCATCATCAAATACGGCACCAAGAAACTACTTCAATTCGTATCCACAGAGGAAATACGACGTGGATGAACTGGAGAGAAAGCTTTTAGAGGTATCTCGAAGGAGGACTAGGCCTTCCTAAATACCCAAAGCTTGCTGCCTACAAAGTTTATCATCATTGAAAACAATGTGGCAATAATCTTAGCAGAAAGTACGCCTAAAATGGGTTTTAGTGGATACAGGATAGAAAGAGATACAGCTAATGACACGGCATTGACAGCGATAAACTTGAATATTTCATAACCATATGGTGATGATTTATCGCCAAATGTCCAGTATTTATTCATAACAAAGCTGTTTGCAACACCGCAGCTATACGATATGACTTGTGCTACCATGTAGTACATTCCAAAAAACGTAAGGACGGTAAAAACCGAAAAATCCACTAAAGTATTTATTATGCCTACCAGATTAAACTTTATAAACTGTATGAACCCTGCCTTGCTATTGTCTCGTTTCTCCTGTCTTTCCATCATCAAACCCCACATTTCTCGCTATGATGTACAATGGTCTATCCCTTACTTCGTCGTATATTCTGCCGATGTACTCACCAAATGCTCCTAAGACTACAAAGTTTAAGCCGAATAAGATCATATTTACAGCTATGACTGTGTTTAATGTTGATACATCGACACCTGCAATCCTTAAAACAAGCTCTACAATCAAATACACAAAACCTGCAGCTAACAGGAAAATGCCCAAGTTCAAAGGCAATTTAAGCGGTGCGTATGAAAACGACGTTATACCGTCCATGGCAAGCTTCAGCATTTTTTTAAGTGTATACTTCGTTTCGCCTGCAAGCCTTGGATCTCTTACATATTCTACGCCTATCTGCTTAAAGCCTACCCAACTTACAAGACCTCTTATATACCTGTTTTTTCCCCTTATGGAGTTAAGTGAATTCATCACGTCGCAGACTTTCCTGTCAATAAGCCTGAAATCTCCTGTATCGACTGGTATGTCTACATTCGTAAGGCTTTTTAGGATCCTGTAAAATAGTCTGGCTGTCTGTATTTCCACTGTAGTGGTACAGTGAGTACACACTTAGGATCACAGATAAAGCCAAGACAAATGCCAAGCTGTATTTTACAACCTTTTTACCCATCGCCTTTTCTCCTTTTCTTTTATTCTGCCTATAAGAAATTATAAGACTTAAATGTTGCAAAAAAATTAAAAAAATGTGTGATTTCTATGTGAAAAAAAAGCAACCAGCATACGCTGATTGCTCATTTCAGAGAAATATAAATCATATTTCAACAAACATCAATTAATTTTTTTCTTGACATATTCATACATGGCGTCAATAAAATCAACTGCGTTTTGTAATAGTAAAATATTTCTAATTCATCAATTTTTTTATCTCATCTTCTGGTAATTCTGTGATCTCTGCTATCTTGTCGATAGACATACCATTCTTTAATAACTTTTTAGCTATTGCAATTTTCTCTTCCTTTGCACCTTGTTTAATACCTTCTTCTATACCTTTTTCAATGCCTTCTTTAATGCCTTTCTCTATGCCTTTCTCTATGCCTTTTTCTATGCCTTTTTCTATTATCATTTTGTACGTTTCTGATTCTTCAATCCTAAACATCTTTATCACCTCCGAAAAAACTTTCTCAATAACTTCTTTTTTATAAACTATACCTGATAATATCTCTGCCTTAAATACTATGTCCTTCTTTTTGTTTACATCTAATGGAATATCTTTTATAGCTTCAACACATCTTTCTAAATATTTTTCCCCTTCTTCTTTTCTTCTATTTTGATCCATCAGCGGGAGAAGGGAATATAAATCATAATAGTCTGTCCCTACAACATCAGTATATTTTATGTCGCCAACGTTTATTATCCTGTATTTATAATCTAATGTGTTTTGTTCTCCAAAGTTGTAGCTTAAGCTGTTTTTCATATTTACATTGTCTTTTCCTATATAAACAACTATCTGATATGGTAAAAGATTATGCTTTTCTATTATTTCAAGCGAATATCGTAGCATCCTATAAGGCATCGTATCATCATTACTTGACTGAAATTCTATGTGCACAGCAATATCTCCTCTATCTGTAACACATTTGAAAATCATATCACTATCTCTTCGCTCAATTCTTGCAAATTCTATATTTAGTTCATCGATTTTTGTGTATTGTAGCCCCAGAAAATAACTCATTATATCATCTGCCATATCTGAGAAAATATTTTTCATCGTAATATCGTAATTTTGGCTCATATTCTTCCTTCCATTTCTTTAGTTTCTCACAATCATTATATCATATAAAACTAAAGAAGAATAGATTTGCATTAAAACTCCATTTTTTATTTCAGAGGATATTTTATTATGAAGCTTACGCCTTTTTCTCTGTTTACTGCCGTTATCTCA
>JASBVU010000305.1 GCA_029960905.1 Thermoanaerobacterium sp. | reverse complement strand
TGGCATTTGTGGACAGGGTATGAAGCAGAAGCACTTCAGAAAGTAGTAGATGAATTTAATCAAACTCACGAAGATATTCAGGTAAAGTTAGTAAGTACAGATTTTCAAAAACAGTTAACGGCACTTGCAAGTGGAAGTGGGCCGGATATAGCTGGCAATTTTAACTTTAACGTTGCTTCATGGGCAAGTAAGGGCGCTATGTTAGATTTAACTGATTTAATTAAGCAAGATAATTATGACATTGAAGATTTTGTACCGGCAGCCTTAGAGATGGTAACATATAAGGACAGGATATATGCTTTTCCACTTGCGATGCATGTATATATGGTTTATTACAATAAAGATATACTTAAGGAAGCAGGATACGATAATGTTCCTGAAAAACTTAGTGAATTTAAAACAATGATAGAAAAAGTTACAATAAAGAAAAATGGAAATTTTGAAAGATTAGGATATGATCCTTCTGATTTGTTAAATGTAGCTGCTATTTTTGGAGCAAAATATATTTCCGACGATGGAAAAGAAATTTTAGAAGATCCAGCCATCATTAAAGCTATGAAATTTAATAAAGAGTATGCTGATAAATTTGGTTATGAGGATATAAGAAAATATACTTCTACTTTTGGGAAATATATGTCACCAGATAATCCATTTTTTACAGGACAACTCGTTGTAAAATTTGATGGAGAATGGCTTACGGTTTTTATCGACAAGTTTGCTCCTAATTTAAATTATGGAATAGCTCCGCTACCATATCCGGATGATCAACCAGAATTAAAGAATTCCGGATATGCAAGTTCAAGTGTAATATATATTTCAGGTTCTACAAAACATCCAAAGGAAGCATGGACATTTTTAAAATGGTTGGTTTCAAAAGAACCAATGGTTAAATTTACTTCTGAGATAGGTAATTTGCCTACGCGAAAGAGTGCTATGTCAGATCCTGCATATGACCACATAAAAGGCTTTAAAGAATTTTTGGAATATGCTCAAGGGGAAAACGTACATCCTATCCCTTCTATGAAACCTGCAAACGAATACGTAACTGAGTTAGGAAATTTATATGAACAAGTATTAACAAATAAAATTTCACCTGAAGAAGCTATGAAAAGATTAAAGGAAAAACTTGATCCAGAAATGTAAAAAATCTTTTGGCGCCCTACATTTTTGTAAAAAAAATAAAGGTGTGGGGCGCCGCGAAATATGGTTATGGTATAGTATATAAAACGATTAAAGAGGAGAGAGTTATGAGTAGAAGTACAAAAAATAACTTAACAGGATTTATTTTTGCAAGTCCCTGGTTAATTGGTTTTGTTATATTTACTACATATCCCATATTTCTTCTTTATATATAGTACTGACTTTAATATTTTCCAAATACCTAAGTGGATAGGTTGGAAAAATTATCTTGACTTATTTCGTGATGAATATTTTTACAAAAGCATATATAACACCTTTTATATTACTGTTCTAGGCGTTCCATTAAACATTGCATGGGGTCTTCTATTGGCTATATTAGTTAATAATAGGGTTAGAGGACAGACTTTATTTAAAACTATATACTTCATTCCATCGATTATCCCAATAGTAGCTGCATCTTTGCTATGGATGTGGCTACTCAATGCAAAATATGGATTAATAAATTTTATTTTAGGGAAGCTACATCTCTACCAACCAGGGTGGCTTGTTGATCCTAGGTGGACAAAAATTTCACTTCTTTTGCTTGGTATGTGGGGTGCAGGCGGAATAATGGTAATTTTTGTAGCAGCCCTCCAAGATGTCCCAAGAAACCTTTATGAGGCTGCAGAAATTGAGGGAGCTAGTAGTCTTCATAAATTCTTTTACATTACCCTTCCCTCAATATCTCCAGTGATTTTTTTCCAAGTTCTCATGGGAGTGATTGCACATTTACAGTATTTTACTCAAGCATATATGATGCTTACAACTAACCAAACTTCGGCTGCATCAGGAGGTCCAGAAAATTCAATGTTATTTTATGCAATGTATTTGTATTATAATGGATTTCAATATTTAAAAATGGGCAAAGCTTCTGCAATGGCGTGGATCCTTTTTGTAATTTCATCTTTAATAACATTAGCTATTTTTAGAAGTTCTAATAGATGGGTTTTTTATGGAGGAGGGGAATAATTAAATGTTAGATCCAGTGATAGATACACGTTTACGGAAAAATTTACGCGTTTTTTTGATATATACTTTATTAATTATCTTTGCAGTAATCTTTTTAATACCTATAGTATGGATGATATCTACTTCTTTAAAGTCGTCAACTGAAATATACCAAACTCATATAAGGATAATACCATCAAAAATAGAGTGGCAAAATTATATTTTTGCTGTTACATCTGTACCTTATTTTAAATATGTATGGAACACCGTTATTATTGCTTTTTTTTCCGTAATAGGGCAGTTATTTGCTGCTCCGCTTGTGGCATACTCCTTAGCAAAAATTAGATGGGGTGGTAGCAAAATTATATTTGCTCTTGTTGTAAGTACAATGTTTTTACCCTATCAGGTAACAATGATTCCGGTTTACTTAATATACTACAAACTAGGATTTGTAGGAACTTTTATTCCTCTTATTTTACCTAATTTCTTTGGCTACCCCTTTTATATCTTCTTGTTACGCCAATTTATGATGATGCTGCCGGATTCACTATTTGAAGCGGCATGGATAGACGGGGCTTCAGAGTTTAGAATTTATTGGCAAATAACACTTCCTCTTATTAGGCCAGCCTTAGCAACTGTAGCAATTTTTACATTTATAGGTAGTTGGTCTGATTTGCTTGGACCGTTGATATATTTGAATGATCCCAATAAATATACTTTGTCGCTTGGTTTAAGGCAATTTCTTACAGAACACAGTATTGAATGGGGGCCTTTAATGGCTGCTTCGATAATATTTATTCTGCCGATTATTGTAATTTTTGCAATTGCGCAAAAGCAATTTATAGAGGGAATTACTTTTACCGGAATTAAATAAAATCATCTTAATAATGATAGTTCCATAGAAGGGGGACATACAAATTAATGGGATATAATTATTTACGAGAAAAAAATATTCAGTTAGTTGCGGTACAGGCGAAAGTTTCAATAGATGATTATAAGAGTGAAGATTCTTTTAAAAAAATGATAGAGAATATCATGGAAAAAGTTTTCTTTCGATTAGAAGCTAATATACCTACTTTGGTTGTATTTCCAGAAGATATAGGGACTATGACAGTCTTAATTAATGAGAAAACTTCTAATGTAAACATTTCTTTAAAAACAGCAATTAAGAATGTTATTTATAGGAATTTACCTGAATTGTTTCTATTAAAAATTCGATATTTAC
>JASBVU010000304.1 GCA_029960905.1 Thermoanaerobacterium sp. | reverse complement strand
CTTTTTATGATGTCGTAAAATTGCTTTCTAAAGAAAAGATGATAGTAAATGACTTTCAGATATTCGCAGCGTATATATACTTGTTATCAGCTATACTAAGTGTTGGCTTCTTCGCAATCAAAGCTGATTTGCTGATGATAATTTTTATAATGTCTATAGGGCTTGTTTTCTATGTAATAGGAGCATTGGCTACAAGGTCTCCGTACAGCCAAGTAGGAGCCCAGAGGGAATTAATGCAGATGCTAGCTTATGAACCTCTCTTGATTTTTGTGCTTATTGGTATGTACTATGTAGCTGGAAGTTTCAATTTGCACAATATAATGTCGCATGGAAGGCTTCTTCTGGATTTGCCGCTTATTTTTGTGGTTTTAAGCCTTGTATTAGACATAAAAATAAAAAAATCCCCTTTTGATTTTTCTACATCTGAACATGCCCATCAGGAGCTTGTAAGAGGGATTCTTACAGATTATGCGGGACCGTATCTGGCTTTAATAGAAATAGCTGATTGGTACGAGTTAGTGCTACTTTTAGCAATGTTGGCAATTTTTTGGTCAGAAAATCTTGTAATTGGTGCTTTGATATCGCTTTTTGTATTCTTTTTAGATATAATTGTAGATAATATATCTGCAAGGATGACACTTAAGTGGATGCTTAGCTTTAGCTGGATTGTAGGTATAGCCTTTACAGTTTTGAATATTGCTTACCTGTACTTTAGCAATGTATCGAGGTGATAAATTTATGGGTTTAAAGGAATTTGTAAAAAAGTCGTTCTCAAAATCACCATGGGTAGTCCATTATGATTGTGGAAGTTGCAATGGATGTGATATAGAGGTTTTGGCGTGCATGACGCCTATATATGATATGGAAAGATTCGGCATGGTAAATGTGGGAAATCCAAAACATGCTGACATCTTAATTGTAACTGGCACTGTAAATGAAAAAAATAAAGATGTACTGAAAAATGTCTATGATATGATGCCTGATCCAAAAGTAGTTGTGGCAGCCGGAATTTGTGCATGCAGTGGAGGTATATTTAGGGATTGCTACAATGTGTTAGGTGGCATAGACAAAGTTATTCCTGTTGATGTATATGTTCCTGGATGCCCGGCGAAGCCTGAGGCCATGATAGATGGTCTTTACAAGGCGGCGCAAATATTAAAGGAGAAGTATTCCCGCAAGGAAGTAATAGTTTCGGCTAAAAGCTTAGGTTAGGAGTGATTTTATGATCGTCAATAGCAGAGAAGTAGAGATAGGCAACTTAAAAAGTGAAGTAAAAAAATATCACGATGGTGGCTATAGATTTGTTACAGAAACGTGCCTTAATTTAGAAGATAAGTTTAAAATCATATACACATTTGCAATAGGTTATGATTTAGAAAACATCCACATCATAACCGATGGAAAAAATGTACCCAGCGTTTCAGATATTTATTCATGTGCGCTTGCGGTAGAGAATGAGATAAAAGAGCTTTTTGGAATTGAGTTTGACGGTCTTGCGGTTGACTTTGGAGGAAACTTTATGTTGGGCGAAAGCTCACCCATAAGTCCACAAGCAGACATAGAGATTATAAGAAGAGAAAAGGGTGGTAAGAATGAGTGATAAAAGCACGATTCCGTTTGGACCGCAGCACCCTGTTTTGCCTGAGCCAATTCACCTAAAACTTGTTGTAGAGGATGAAAAGGTGGTTGAGGCATATCCTGCTTTTGGTTTTGTACACAGGGGATTAGAGACCTTAGCGCAGAAGAAGGACTTTAATCAGATGGTTTACGTTGTAGAGAGAGTTTGCGGTATATGCAGTTGTATGCATGGGCAAGATTATTGTGAAGCAATAGAGGAATTGATGGGTATAGAGGTTCCTGTAAGAGCTGAATATTTAAGAACTATTTGGGCAGAACTTCACAGGATACACAGCCATCTTTTATGGCTTGGACTTTTTGCTGATGCATTTGGTTTTGAAAATCTCTTTATGCAGACGTGGAAGATTCGCGAGAAGATAATGGACATACTGGAGGCCACATCAGGAAACAGGGTGATAATTTCAGTTAATATCGTAGGAGGAGTTAGAAAAGACATAAATAGCGAACAAGCTAAGTGGATTTTAAAGGAATTAGATGAAGTTGAGAGGCAGCTTAAGGATATCAACGATGTTGTCATGAATAACTATACTGTAAAGCAGAGGACTGTTGGTATAGGAGTCTTGACGAAAGAAGAAGCGTATGAGCTTGGTGCAACTGGACCTATGGCTAAGGGAAGCGGTGTGGATTTGGACCTTAGGACTACCGGTTATGCTGCTTATAAGTACCTTGACTTTGAGCCGATTGTGGAAAAAGCCGGTGACAGCTATGCAAGAAATTTAGTAAGGATGAGAGAGATATTCCAGTCGATTGACCTTATAAGACAGGCGTTAGGAAAGATACCTGATGGGGAAATAAATGTTCCAGTAAAAGGCAATCCACCTGCAGGTGAAGTCATATCAAGGCTTGAGCAGTCAAGAGGTGAAGTGGTGTATTACATTAAATCAAATGGCACGAAATTTTTGGATAGGCTTCGCATAAGAACACCTACCTTTGCGAATATACCGGCTCTTTTGAAAATACTGCCTGGATCTCAATTGCAAGATGTTCCTGTACTCATACTGACGATTGATCCTTGCATCAGTTGTACGGAAAGATAATATGTCAGGGAAGAGGTGTGATTGAGATGTTGGATATGCTTAAAAGCGTTTTTTCTAATTTATCAAGAAAGCCAGTGACTCGAATGTATCCGTTTGAAGAGAGAAAGCCTTTTGATATAAACAGGGGTCATTTGGAAAACAACATTGATGAATGCATTTTTTGCGGCATGTGCCAGAGAGTGTGCCCGTCAAACTGCATAAAAGTTGATAGAAAAACCAGTGTTTGGGAGTATGATCCGTTTGAATGTGTCTTATGTGGCGTATGCGTAGAAAAGTGTCCTAAGAAATGTTTAAAGCTTGATGTGCATTACAGAAGCTGTACAGACAAAAAGTACAACATTCATCTGGAAAAACACGATGATTCTGAGAAAGCCGGTGCTTAAATGCATGAATTGTCAATAACCGAAAGCATCGTAAATATGGTTTCGGATGAAGCTAAGAAAAGAAATGTCAATAAGGTCACTAAAATAAACATTGTGCTTGGTGAATTAACAGGATTTGAAGAAGAAAGCATTAGATTTTATTTTGATGTTTTAAGCGAAGGAACACCATTATACGGTGCTAAGCTTGATTTTAGAAAAGTAAAAGCAGAGTTTAAATGCCGCAGTTGCGGCATGATTTATAATAGGGGAAATTTCACGTTTAAGTGTCCGTATTGTGGTAGCAGTGGTGTTTTGATTGAAA
>JASBVU010000303.1 GCA_029960905.1 Thermoanaerobacterium sp. | reverse complement strand
GTGGTATCCAAGCCCAAAAACGATCTTTATGCTATCATCGCTTATACCCGCATTGTTTAATTCATCGATTATAGGTGGTATCAAAATGTGAGATGGCGACGGGCGTGTTATGTCACTGGCTAGTATTACGACATCTTTCTTGCCTTTTACTAAATCAGATAAAGGTACTTTACCAATCGGATTTTTAAGCGATTTCGATACTTCCACCATAGGCTCTTCAACACCCGGTAAGTCCTCAGGATACAGCACTGTGGACATATTTTCATCTATTTTTACATCTACCGCACCTTTCCCGTATTTTAATGAAATCTCCTTATACCCCATCGCAAACCTTCCTTTCCACGAATATTCATCTAAGCCTTAAGCCTGTCATATCATATAGCATGTCACTTATATTTTTAATAATTTCATCTGAAGCATCACCATCTATTGAAATGCCAATCGTCATGTCGTCTAAATACACGCTTGGGTTTTTCTTAAGTTTAACTCCCATTTCACCAAATAATCTCTTTGCAATATTTATGACTTCTATCTGATTGCATCCACTTCCTACAACTATCGTCCAGCCAGTCTTCTTTATAAGATCATCTATTTTTTCTTTATATCTTTCACCAACTACTTTAGATATAAATGATAGTTCAATGTACTTGATGCCGTTTGCTGTCTTAATGCTTTTTTTATAAGGCTTATGAGGCGAATCCTTAAACGCCTCATCTATGACCGCAAGTGCTTCATTCTGCTCAAGTTTATCAGCACCTGTATCAACAACATGAATTGTGTCAACTGACACATCTTTTTCATTAAGGCTAAGCTTAAGTCCAGTCTCATTGTAAAATTTATCTTTTACTTCTTGAATGTCTTCAATTTCTCCGTCAATCTTTACAGATACTAATTTGTCAGAGTTTTTGTAAGATACTTTGCTAATAGCAACATCCGGCAACAGCTTATATACCACGTCATTTATGGCCGATGTATTTACATTTTCGTTTATTTCAACTTTCCACCCTGTCCTTTCTTCAAATTCTTTAAATAGATGGGAATACTTATTCTTTGCTACATCTGGAAAGTCAAAGTACAAAAGAGCTATCTTCTCATCAAATCTGGCGCCTTTTTTGTAAAGTCCTGACTCTCTTGTAAAATACTCATCAACTAATGACAGCATCTGATTCACTTCCATAGGGCCTTCGTCTTTTTCCGCCTTCAATTCTTCTTCTAAAACTGCGTGATATAAAAACATCCTCTTTTTATCAGGTTGAAAGTACGAAGAATTATTGAGAAGTTCTCTTAAAGAATCAGTATCTTCAACATTCCCCCAGATTTCCGCTATATCTTCTACAGATAATGCAGCATCTGCACCGATTCTATCAAGCACAAATCTCCAAAGCTTTTCTATATTTCCTTCGTTTAAAGTTTCGCCCATATTCATTGAAGGATATGGTTCTCTTTTAAGCTGTTTTCTCGGACTACATATATCAATATCGTACGCATCGCCATTCTGCGGCACGTACACATCTGTCTTTATGTCCTTCTGTATCTCTTTCCCTAAAAAATTTATCGTGTCTGGATCACCATGAATCAAAAATACCTTTTTAGGATGAAGGATATTGGCAAGCGACAGTATCTCGCTCATGTCTGCATGTGCTGAAAGTCCAAATTTGTCAACTGTGCACATTACCGGTATTTCCTTATCCGCCAGTTTAAGCTTCTTGTCATCGTTTTTTTCATCCGCCAGCTCTAAAAGCTTTCTTCCGGGTGACTCTTCGTCTTGATACCCTGTTATGGCTATCAAGTTTCTCTCGTCGCCAGCTAATTTTTCGGCATACCACTGGCTTGGCCCACCTGTAAGCATTCCTGAGCTTGATACTATCACACAAGTCTCTTTTATAATGTCTTCCCTCATCTCAGGCCTATCGACTGGTACCACGTTGTCATCAAAAAATATTTCTCCACCTTTAAAAATCTTCTTGGCTAGATTTTGCCTTAAATAGTTTGGATTTAATTTGTAAATCCTGCATATGTCTTTTACCATTCCATCGACGTACACCTTGGTATCTATCATGCCTTTATTTATGGCTTTCTTAAGTATGAGTATTATTTCCTGAGCTCTCCCAAGTGCAAAAGCAGGTATCAATACTTTTCCACCATTTTTAAGGACATCTCTTATTTTCTCAACAAGCCTTGATTCTTCTAATTCTCTATTTGCATGAAGCTTATCGCCATACGTAGATTCAAAAAAGGCTACATCAGGTCTTAATTTTGGTATTGACGCACCTTCTATTGTATTTTGCTTAAATCTTGAGAAATCTCCTGAGTAAAAAAAGCTACCTTCAGTACCAACTATGTATATTGATGCTGCACCTGCTATATGACCTGCACTATAGAAAGTCACCTTTAAATCAGAATCTAAAAAAGGAGAAAATGTATGACCCGGTGTATGACATATTATCCTGTTTAGCATTTCCTTTACGTGTATTTCAGCATAAGCAGGTATCTCTGCTTCCCTTTCCATTATCTTTAAGCTGTCGTACAAAAGTACCCGCGTTAAATCTTTTGCAGCATGTGTCATGTATATCTTGGCATCTGGGTAAATCCTTGATATTATAGGCAGTGCACCAATATGATCCATGTGAGCATGGCTTATCAATATTACATCAACACCGCCATTTTCTTGAATAAGCTGAAAATCAGGAAGATTGTCCTTATTAGATGACATCCTTATTCCACAATCCAGCAAAATATTTTTTCCGTCTATATTCACCAAGTAGCATGATGCACCTACTTCACTTGCTCCACCGCTAAAATAAAACTTCATGTGTATCCCCTTTACTTGACTTTATTTATAAGCTTCCCTATTCCTTCGATCTCGATTGTTACAATATCGCCTGATTTTATTGGTCCTACTCCCGATGGAGTCCCTGTAAGTATTACATCGCCGGGGTTTAATGTCATGACATGTGATATGAATGATACAAGCTTAGGTACACTGAATATAAGGTGTTTTGTATTGCTGTGCTGCTTCAACACGCCATTTACGTAGGTCTTAATCTCAAGATTGGACGGATCTAAATCTGTTTCAATCCATGGTCCTATAGGCAAAAACGTGTCAAATGATTTTGCCCTAGTCCACTGGCCGTCTTTTGACTGCAGATCTCTCGCAGTGACATCATTTGCAATTGTATATCCAAGGACATAGTCTAATGCCTCATCTTCTGAAACATCCTTTGCCGTCTTCTTTATGACGACAGCTAATTCTCCTTCATAGTCAACCCTCTCTGACATCTTAGGAATAACTATGTAATCATCATGTCCTATCGCTGCAGTAGCAGGCTTTATAAACAAAGTAGGCTCGTCAGGGCGCTTGTCTCC
>JASBVU010000302.1 GCA_029960905.1 Thermoanaerobacterium sp. | reverse complement strand
CTGCTGGACGTCCAAAAAAAGTCGGATTAATTATTTCATCAGATGATGTTTTCGCGCTTGATACAGTAGCTACGTCAATCATCGGTTTGAAGCATCAAGACGTGCCAACAGTTTTTATGGCACAAAGGCGTGGCTTGGGACGTATGGAGGATATAAAAATTACGGGTATAAATATAGAAGACGTAAAAATAGATGATTTTGATATACCTACATTAAGAGGTTTTAGCGTGACTGAAAAGATTCCAAAATTTTTGGTTAGATATTTAGAGAGGCATGTTAAACCGTATCCAGTCTTTGATCATGATGCATGTAAAAGCTGTGGAATATGTGTAACCAATTGTCCACCAAAAGCGTTAAAAATGGTTGAAAGCAAGCCAATTGTCGACCTTAAAGCGTGTATTAGATGCTTTTGTTGCCAAGAGCTATGTCCACATAAAGCAGTAAACATAAAAAAACCATCAATTGCAAAATTATTTTATAGATAAAAAAGGGTTAATCACCCTTTTTATTTTATGAAGATAAATTTATTTTTTGCCCTTTTTCTCAGCCACAGCAGAATCGATATCATCACTATGGCTAACCCCAGAAAAAGTTCAACGTAGGATCTGATTGTGCTGTAATCTTTCATTACAGTAGTTTTAGTTCCATTGTAGTATGTTCCTAAGTAATTTTTATAAACCGACTCATCTGCTATAAGTGGTACGCTTCCAATGTTTTCGCCATTGAAGGTGAAATTAATCATGCCTAATGTAGTGCCTTTCTTTACAGGTGCATTTATATTTTTATCAACTGAAATAGATGACTTAATATTGTTTTCTTGTCCTTTTGGTACTACATAGTAGAATGAGTCTTTTGCAATAAGAGGCAAATTAAACTTTACCTTTCCGATGTCTGCATATGTTACGATTGAATTTTGCTCTAAAGGATTTACAAGTTCAAAATTATTAAATCCGTAGTTCAATAATTTTATCGTATCTGTCCATATATTTGTGCCTTCATCACCCATGATTACAGATATTAACCTGTGGCCATTTCTTGTGGCAGAACCGACAAAAACTTGGTTAGCGGCAATAGTGTAACCGGTTTTTACCCCATCTGCCCCATCGTAATGAAAGCTTGTCGGCTTTATTAATCTATTGCTTATCCAGAGATCTCTCGGTTTGTCAAACTTGTTAGTAGGTGGTATCTGGTAATGTATGGTGCTTACGATTTTTCTAAATGTAGCATTTCCCATCGCATACCTTGCTATCAAAGCCATATCATATGGCGTCGAGTAATGTTCAGTATTTGGCAATCCATTTGGATTAACAAAGTGACTGTTTTTAGCACCAATTTCTTTTGCTTTTTCATTCATCAAATTTGCAAATCCCTGTATGCTGCCGCCAATATGGTCAGCTACTGCAATTGCAGCATCATTGGCAGACTCTAAAAGCATGGCATAAAGCAATTGCTCTAATGTAAGCTTCTCTCCCGGTACAAGGTAGATAGAATTTCCATCAATATTTTTAACATCATCATTTACAGTTACAACGTCGTTTAATTTTCCTTTTTCAATGGCGATAATAGCCGTTAAAATTTTTGTCGTGCTTGCAGGGTACATTCTTTGATTCATATTTTTGTCGTAAAGGACTTGACCGGTAGTGAAATCCATCAGTACCGCCGTAGGACCCACAATTTGTGGCGGATTTTCCATTCCATATACTTTAGGTATAAAGTTAATCAAAAATATAATAACTGTGATTATAGAAATTGTTTTTTTCATGCTTTTGCCTCCATATATGCTTATAATTTTAGTATATCAAAAAAATATAAAATTTAAAAAGGAATTTATATAAAAATGTAGAAATATTTATATAGCAAAATTTATAAGAGGTGAAATATGTTTAAATTAACCAAAAATCAGCAATATGGAATTATTGTTTTATTGATAATAGCTTCATTATTGACAGGGTATTTTATCTTTGAAAGAAGCAAAGCTCAAAAGAACGATGATTTTGTAAGCATTAAAAGCGGTGACAATACAGTAAACACATCTGATACAGGTGAAATAACAAAAAACGAAAAACCTAAAGAAATAAAAGTATATGTTACTGGTCTTGTTAAATCGCCTGGAGTATATACTATGAGGGAAGGTGACAGAGTCGATGATGCTATAAAACTGGCAGGAGGGCCGTTGGATGGTGCAGATCTTTCAAACATAAATTTAGCCGAAAAGGTAAAAGATGAACAAATGATAAAAGTGCCGAAAGTGGGAGAAAATGATGCGTCTAATGATAAAGCCAGCAGTTCTAATGTTACCAATGGAAAGATAAACATTAATACAGCCACGAAAGAAGAGCTTGATACACTGCCGGGAATTGGCGAAGTTACTGCACAGCGCATTATAGATTTTAGAGAGCAACATGGTAATTTTCAAAAAATAGAGGATATCATGAATGTTTCAAGGATTGGGCCAAAACTTTTTGAACAAATAAAAGATAAGATAACAGTCGATTGAAATGTAAATATGTTGCATATAGAACATGATGGGGAGAAATTATGAGAAAATACGTGTCAATACTGCTGATTATTTTTTTAATAGTTTCAAACATTAAAGTAATTTATTCTGATCCTGCATCTGATTTAAAAAATGCTCAGATTGAAGAACAGAAAATCATAATTGAACTATTTAATTTAGACATGGAAAAGGTAAGAGCATCAAATTTATTGGACGAACTCAATTCAGAAATCGCAGACACCACAAAACGAATCGACTTAATGGAAAAAGAGATATCAAGCATAAGCAAAGAAATCGTGAACGAGAGAAATAATATAAAAAGCTGGTTTAGGTTTTTGTACACGAATGGGACAAACACCATATTATCACTTTTACTGATGTCAAATAATGCATCAGAGCTTTTGCACAGATTGATATACATAGATATAATTACTAATTATTTTTACAGCAAATTGGATCACATAAATTACCTTTTAAAAAATAAAAAGACTGAGGAAAAGGCTTTAAGTGATCAGAGGGATGGCTTGAGAAAAAAGTTAGAAGAGCAAAAAAATACGATTTTGACTTTAGATAAATTAGAAAGCGAAAAAAGTGCAATGCTTGACAATATTAAAAAGCAAATTAGCGATTATCAAAGAATATTAAACATAAGTGCGTCGTTGGAAAGCGGTATACCATCTCTTGACTTTTTGCTTAATAATATTTCAAAGTTGCCATGGAATAGTCTTCAGCCTGATAATTTCGATATCCAGATTGATTCGGTATCGGCTTCATTTAGTGATGTATCAATAAGCAATATGATCGAAAATTATGATAACATATTAAAAAATGTAAAGATTACATTTGATGATAGCGGATTTACTCTATCTGAT
>JASBVU010000301.1 GCA_029960905.1 Thermoanaerobacterium sp. | reverse complement strand
ATGGATATTTAATTGATGCACCGCTAACTCTTAATCCTTCATCTAATATTCTTTTCTCGTTATTTTTAAGATTTACAAGGACCAATTCCCCATTTCGCGCCAGTGCTTTCATATCGATTTTTCCAATATCATATACAATCCAATCCCCATCCAACCCTGGCTGTCCAAATTCTCCATCTTCAACATTTAATCTATCAATGATTTTATAAGTATTGTTTTCAATATCGTATAATTTGACAATTGCATTGACAGCTTCCTCATCTTTTTCAAAAGCTGTCCAGACAATTTTGCCGTTAGATGCAGATATCAGCGCTCCTAGCAAAGTAGGCGTTTTTACTTTTGCATTTACAACATTTCCCTTATCAATTTCTATGCGACGATTGTCATCTATATTCTTGGCATACAAAGCCCAATCGCTTTTTGTCATATCGTTGCTGGATTCAACATACACGATCCAATTCCCCATGACTTTTGCATCATAGATATTTTTAGAAACTCCAGCATTAATTTTAAGCATTATTGAGCCATCACTTGAGGTGACAAAAATGCTGTTGTCTACTTCAGGATTGACCTGTAAAAACACTTTTCTGCCATCATCAAGCACAGCTATTGGATGTGCATTTTCAATTGACGAAACTTTTTTAGTTCCTAACTCATCAAGTATATTACCATTTGTTTTAGCAATAACTGCATTTTTATCATCTGAGTCTGTCTTTGTACTTTTAATACTACAACCACCGATTATTAAGATTATTATGATCAATAAACATAGTTTCAATTTATTCATAATAGCCTCCTAGACAAAGTGACTTTTATCAATATAGATTATGGTATTCCTTAAGTAAACACTTAAGGAATACCATGAAATCACCAAACTATTCCTCTTTCTGATACTAATTTTACCCATTTGGGCAGTTCCAAAGAATGCTGGCCAAAAGTACCCACACGTCCATCATATGGATCAAAGTATACTCCATATTTACTATTGTCTGAATTTAAATTGTAGCCACTATATCCAATTCATGTTACATAATGCCACCATGTTGATCCAGAATAACCTTCAAGATAACCATTTTCAGACGACATATGTGTATCTAATATAAATGGGTGTCCATCAATTGTGTCCCCAACGAAAGCATTCCAAATTGTTGTCTGACTAGGGCTCCAAGTAACTACATAATAAGTTGAATTTGTATAATTATTAAGCGTCGTTTTCCATGCATCTCCAAAAGGAGTTTGCCCATTATATCCCAAATCTTTCTTTAATGTATCTATAGATATATTTTTACCCCAGTTTAAGAGCAGATTATGAGCAGAAGTAGGTCCACATGTACTATTATCAGGTTGTGCAATATATCCGGAAGTATTTAATATTTTACTTGGTGGTATTTGTGGATCACTCATAGGATTTACTTGTCCATTCGAAACTTTTTTGTTTAACACTTCTAACCGCTTTGCCGTTTCAACTATTTTTTGATCAGAAAGTTTTTTTGATTCAGCTGATACTTCACCTATTGATTGTTCATTAGTAGAAAGATCTGCATAAGCGATTGTCACAGATAAAGCTAAAGATAAGCATAAAATGAGCGATACTAACCTTTTCATTTAAATCCAATCCTCCCTCATATTTTAGGGGAATATTTCATAATCCTTTTCCTCACCTCCATTTTCTGTATTTCCCCTTCTACATATATAAAAGCTAAATTTCTCTAAAAATATTCCACATCATAAAATTAATTTTGTCATTTTTTGCATATTATGTTTCATTTTATATCAAATTTTTTGATTGCTTTTATTATTACCTCAACAATATCCTGACTTATATCATCTTTTATGTCCATATCAATATTTCTCATGTTTTTCTTTATAAGAGGCTGAAATCGCAATATTATTTCTTGCATAGCATCTTTATCCCCTTCTTTAGCCTTTAAAATAATTTCAAAAAGGCTTTTATCTTTACACATACTTTCAAGAATCCTCCATAAACTTTTTTATTTTCTTAAGGGCTTTTTTCTTAATCTTGCTTATGGATGATTGTGATTTATTTAACATTTTAGCTACCTCTTTTTGTGGTATATCTTGAATTATATTTAGCATTACAACATTAAATTCTTCTACATCCAATAATTGCTTACATTTTGCAATCATTAATCTATATATTATTTCATCTTCAATTAGCACATTATCGTATACCGTACTACCAATAATTTTTTCATCATTTTCAATATTGCCATTATGCTCTGCTAAATCTAATGTTAAAAGCTCTTTCTTTTTAATGTCATTATATTTTTTTATGGCTTTTACTGCTTCATAATTAATAGATTTTTCAATAAACTTAATGAATGCAAATTCTACATCTCTCTCTCCCATACACTTAACCTCCCATACCTCATCTCTATTATAAAATTAAAAATTATAAATTTTATTAATTATTCCTTAATTTTCTATTACAAACTTGTAACATAATCAGTAGAAAAATTTTTTCGCAAAAAAAAGCAACTGCCTTAATCGGCAATTGCAAAACATTTAATCACATTGCAAAAAGCTCTTTTACTTCTTCTTCACTCAACTTAGTTATAAAGGTCTCACCTGGGTTTATGACAGAATTTATGATCTCTTTTTTCTTCTCTTGCAGCTTTACAATTTTTTCCTCAATTGTACCTTGCGTTATTAACTTTATGACTTGTACTGTATTCACCTGCCCAATCCTGTGGGCTCTATCTGTTGCCTGATCCTCTATCGCTGGATTCCACCATGGATCAAAGTGTATTACAGTATCTGCGCCTATCAAATTTAGTCCTGTTCCACCTGCTTTTAATGAAATCAAAAAGACATCCGAGTCACCTTTGTTGAAGGCTTTGACTAATTTTCCTCTATCTTCTGTCTTCGTCTCTCCGTCCAAATACAAATATGAAATTTTTTCTCTTTTTAAATTATCTTCTATAAGCTTAAGTGCTGTCGTAAATTGAGAAAAAATCAGGGCCCTGTGTCCACTTTCTTTCAATTCTTGAATCAGTTCCATCAAAAGCTCCATCTTGCCACTGGTGCCTTTGTAATTTTCTATAAACATGGACGGATGGCAGCATATCTGCCTTAATCTCGTTAAAGCAGTTATTATCTTTATCTGGCTTCTTTCAAAGCCCTTACTCCGTATCTCTTCTGCTATTTCACTCTTTGCATTCTCCAGATATGCCATGTACAGCTCTTTTTGTTCCTTTGTAAGCTCAGCAAACGATGTTGTCTCTATCTTTTGTGGCAGCTCCTTTAAAACATCCTTTTTTAGCCTTCGCAGTATAAAAGGTCTTATATGCTTGCTTAAATCATTAAGCATTTCCTCATTTTTGTATTTTACGATTGGTTTTTCATACTTCTCCACAAACTTT
>JASBVU010000300.1 GCA_029960905.1 Thermoanaerobacterium sp. | reverse complement strand
ATCTACTTTCACTCCCGCCTTTGTTACCTCATTCAATTTCTGCCGCTTTATAGGCTAACGATTAATGTACTTTTCTAACTCCCCGTTGACCCTGGCTGCGGGTGTTAAAATAAAATTGTGTCTGGTGTATAATAAAATCACAAAGGAGGCTGGCAATTATGGATAAAAATACCTATTATGAAACAGTTTAGCCATAACAAAGCCTTTATGATTTAATAAGATTAAATAGTAAAGCACTACTTCTTTCTGATGTCATTAGCCGAAATATTAAGCAACATAATTTACTGATTTAAAGCATGGTATTTGATTCTACAAATCATTTTATTATTCACAATACATTACAACTCAAGTGTAAAAGTAAAGGTTGTATATTCATTTTCCACACTTGCGGCATATATCTCACCGCCTAGCCTATCTATGATTGTTTTGGCAATTGACAGCCCTAACCCATAACTGCCCGCTTCATGCGTTCTGGAGGGATCTACCCGATAAAATCTGTCGAATATTTTTGGCAAATCTTGTTTGGCTATCCCTTTCCCGCTATTTTTTATGGAAAATGTGACATGACGTTTTGATTTAGTTAAGGATATATCTATCTGCCCCTTTTTATCCGTATACTTTACGGCATTATCAAATAAAATCGTTATAACCTGCTTAACTCTTTCAGGGTCGCTCTTAACAATTATGTCAGGCTCTATGGAGCGGATAAGTTCTATATCTTTTTCAGCCATTACAGCTTCCATTGATAAAATCACTTCATTAACTACACTGCTAATATTGAACGGCACTTTTTGCATTGCAAAGCTCAAATCCTCCATTTGTGCCAGAGACAAAAGGTCGTTAATAAGCTTTGTCATTCTGTCAGTTCCAATCTTTATATAGTTAAGCCATTTTAATTGGCTCTTAATGGTTTCTTCCTGATTTGCCAACAGCACATCGTAATTGGCATTTATAATGGAAATCGGTGTTTTCAATTCATGAGAAGCATCGGCTACAAATTGCTTCTGCCTTTCCCATGCCTCGGATATTGGCTTGATAACCCGGTTGGCAAAGTAAAGGCTTATGATAAAAATTGCAAAAAGCATTATTAACCCTACGGAAAGCAATGTAGTAAGCAGTTGAAAAAGTGTCCTCTTATACGTTGTAATATCTAAGAATATTATCTGGTATTTGTTTTCCGCAACCGTATATGACTGCCCGTTCCCTTGAATCACCTGCTTTTTCATTTGTGCTATGGCATATCTCCATTGCTTGCCTTCCAGAGTTATTGCAGAACTGCTTTTTTTATTGCTCCAGGCAATATCAGCAGCTTTTTTGTATGTTTCCTCATTTAAATTAAAAGGAGAGTCTATTTCCAAAATCTCACCATTTCCGTCTACCTGGATAATGAAGGAATAAGAATCATCTGGTGAAAACCTCCGATTAAGGGCTTTAGATTTATTATTTTCTGCATCGTCAAACATTTCTGTTCCTTCTATCACAGTTTGAATTCCGGCTTGCGGATTTAATCTTTTCGCGATTTCTGAATTTACGTTATTATAGCTAACGATATAAATGGCAGCAAAAGCAATAATCATAACCGTTGAAGTCATAGCCATATTAAGAATGAGAAATTTGTTGCGTAATTTTGTAAACATTTCACTGACCATCCTTTGCCGTTTTTAAGACATACCCAGCGCCCCGTATAGTTTGAATATAAACTCTGGAATCTAGTTGAGCCAGCTTTTTTCGTAAAAGGGATATATATATTTCTACACGGTTTTCTTCTGCATCAGTATCATAACCCCATAGCTTTTCAATAATATTATCCTTTGAAACAATTATTCCGTTTCTTTTTATTAACAGCTCCAATAATTGGGACTCTTTTAATGTCAGTACCGCCTCTTTACTCCCGCATTCTAGTTGAAGGGTATGCAGGTTCAGTTTGATATCTCCATAGCTGAGTATACCGTCATTTATCAGTGATTTCGCCTTTCTTCGCCCCAAAGCACGCAAACGAGCCAATAACTCATCGATGTGGAATGGTTTCGCCAGATAATCATCAGCGCCGCTGTCAAGGCCGCGCACCTTGTCCTCTATTTCACCTCTTGCGGTTAATAAAATAACAGGCGTTTCAATTCCGTTTTTGCGTAATTCCTTAAGTATGTTTATACCATCCATTTTAGGAAGCATTATATCAAGAATGATGATGTCATAAATGCCTGAAAGCCCGCAGTCCAGCCCATCTTCACCGTTATACGCCAAATCAACAGTATAGTTATTCTTTTTTAGAACCTGAGCAACAGCTTCTGCCATATACTTCTCATCTTCAACCATTAATAGCCTCATTGGTATACCTCCTTGCATGCTATATGCATGCACATAGGAGCTGCGAACAGCTCCTATGTGCTTTAGAATCCTGAGTATGCCTATAGTTTTGCGTTATTTAATTATAATTTGCAACCACAGAACCGTCTTCGTTCACCGTTACACCTTCGGGAGCATTTTGGCTCCAAGTCTTGCCGCCATCAATAGAGTAGTACCTGACACCATTTTCCATTTTGCTTAGCATTCCATCTCCTTCACCATCCTTAGGTGGAATACCATTGGTGATGGTAAGCTTGCCATCTTTGTCGCTGACCGTTACGCCTTCGGGTGCGTTTTGGCTCCAGGTCTTGCCGCCGTCCGTCGAATAACGCTGAACGCCGTTTTCTGTTTTCACCTGCAAAGGATTCATGGAGCTTGCCGCGTAGACTGTTCCAACAGCAAGTGTGCCAAGAAGCACTGTGCTAAGAACAATAGCTCCAACTTTCTTTTTTGCCGTGTCCAGTTTTGAAAAAATTTTGTTGTTCATGGTTACACCTCCATAAAATATTTTTTGTAAGCGGCCGCTTTACATTTATTATTATAGGCCATCTACCTTTAACGAACCTTTAACGAAAAAATAAATTTTCTATTTTTTATTCAGCCGAATTCCAGTAAATTATCATAATAACAGCATCCAAATTCTTAACTTATTCCAAGGCACCATTCCAATGATTTTACCACTGAAATGTTATGTACCATCATTATACAACATTTATTCTCAATTTCTCTCCAAAAATATACCCTCGATATGTTCCCATGTACGCATTTAGGCGCTATAGTTCGAGTAGATAAGTTGAATGTAATCCAGCAAATCCAGTAAAATCAAGACTTACACCCTTGACATCAACGTCACGCACTCCACATGCGTCGTATGCGGGAACATGTCCACCGGCTGTACCTCAATCACCCGATACTCCTGCTCAGTTAAAAGCTTCAAATCCCTTGCAAGGGTTGCTGGATTGCATGAAACATACACAATTCTCTGCGGTGCCATACGGATTAATGCTTCCAATACCCCTGCCTCACATCCTTTTCTGGGTG
>JASBVU010000299.1 GCA_029960905.1 Thermoanaerobacterium sp. | reverse complement strand
GAACAACCGTTGCCATATCTTAAGCAATTTCCCATCGGGCCTGTTGAACCAGTAGTTTCTATAAATACATCACCATATTCAACTGATTCATCATCTAAAACAATACCTTTGATTTTTGTCTTGCTTTCCATTATTACGTCTGCTGCTCTAGATATAAATTTAATTTTAACCCCCTTATTTAATAGCATTTTCCTTATTTCAGGTTCAACTTTAGTTATATCGTACAGATTTGCATGTTTATGACCCGGAAATTCAATATTTCTATGTCTTGCACACCTGTCAGTTATTTCAATCAATTCATATCCGCCTAAATATTTTATTTCTTCTGCAGCAGTATATCTGCCATTATTCCGCATTATTCCTCCTACTAGGCCACAGCCTAACAGCATATCGGTTTTTTCAAGCAATACAACATCAGCTCCTGCCTTTTTGGCCGTAAGAGCTGCCGCGCATCCTGCCCAACCACCGCCAATAACAACAACTTTAAGCATGTAATACTCTCCTTTCAATGGCTTTTTTGACATCCAATTGAACTTTGCAGGACCTTATTTTTTGTCCATCAATTTGCACTTCACAGCTGCCGCAAATTCCTTCACCACAACATATTGTATTATTGTTCGATACAGCTAAATAAGCTTTACTATCAAATAAATCTAAATAATTTAATACATTTAAATGTTGTTCGTCAGATCCTCCACTGTAAATTAATTTAATATCATTGTCTGCGATCGCATTTTTTAAAATATCTTGTCCTTGGCTGCTTAAAATATTTGTCGTTATTATCTTTAAATTAAGGTTATTCAGATACTGCAAAATAAAAAATTGTTCAGTCTTGCCTTTATCGACTATGACGGTTATTTCATTGTTGTTGTTGTATAACTTATTGATGACTATTACTCCAGGTGCTTGTGCTATACCCCTTAATATCACAAGGCATTTTGAATTTCTAACGCCTTTTATATATTTGTGTCCAAACAAACCATTCCAATATGGGCCTCGTAAGAAAATGCTTTTTTCACACAAATTGATTAAATTGGTCTTAGGGCCGTTAATTTGTACAGCAATCTTTATGATTCCATTTATCTCATCAGAGTACATTATAGACATTGGAGTATCAAAAAAAGAAGGACTTGACTCATCTCTTAAAAACACATATGACCCTGGTTCGTTTAAATCTCTTGCCATCTTATTAGGTACAGACAATGTCAATATGATTAAATTTTTATTTATATCTTGTTTGTCAATTATATTTGCCACAATAGTCTCTCTTTTCCCTTTTGCTTTTCTTTTGGACCAAATAAAATCTTGATATACACATACACCATTCCAATTACAATCGCAAAATTCTTTTCCTTGCAACTGAGAGCAAACTATACATTCATTTAATTCCGCTAAATAGCAAGGACAGTAATCACTGCCAATGTCAACACATTCAAGCCTGTGATTGATCATTTAACCATCTCCTAAAGAAATTTTACATATTTATGTTATTCTCAAATAAAAAAAAGGTTACAAAAAAACTCCCGGTAGTATACCAGGAGTTTAATATTGGAGTATGTCTATCCAATTCTTTATTATAGTTTTAAAATTAAACTTATAATCTCTTTCATCAATGTTTTTTCCTGCGACAACATCTATAGAAGCAACCTGATTGTCATTCAATTTTACAATAGCTAATCCAATTTTTTCTCCAATTCCTATTGGTGCTTGTACAGATTTAGGCAAACTATAATCAATTTTAATGTTTATCTCCTCATTTTTTGAAATTGGCAATATAAAATCGCTGTTATACATAAGCGGCAGATATTTTTCTTTTCCATTGACAACACTTATTGTCTTTATTATTTGACCTTTTGAAATAATCTTAACTGGTGTATAGTTAGCAAAAGAATAATCTAATATTTTTTGAGTATCTTCCCACATTGGACCACTATTCAAAACTACAGATATTATTCTCTGTCCATTTCTTGATGCTGAAGCAACTAGGCATCTACCAGCCTTATTAGTAAATCCAGTTTTTACTCCATCTGCCCCTTCATATTGCCAAAGCATCTTATTTTTATTTCGCAGATATCTGTCATATTCTCTTCCATCCCAAGGGATCGTCTTTTCTTTTGTTGATACTATTTCTGCAAATTTATTGTAATTGTTAAAAGCATATCTGGTAATTAAGGCTAAATCATAGGCAGTTGTATAATGGTTATCTATTCCGATATCAAGACCTGAAGGTGTAGCGAAATTCGTATTATATGCTCCAATTTCTTTAGCTTTTTTGTTCATAAGCTCAACAAATTTATCAACGCTGCCACTTATATGTTCCGCAATTGCAGTTGCAGCGTCATTTCCTGAGTTTAACATCAAACCGTACAATAAATTTATCAATGAAATTTTTTCGCCTGGTGAAAGCCATATTGAAGATCCGCCTACACTTGCAGCTTTCTTGCTGACGGTTACAATATCATTTAAATTGCCGTATTCTAAAGCTAACAACAATGTCATGATTTTAGTTGTACTTGCCATAGGAAGTTTTTCGTTTATATTTTTCTCAAAAAGGACTCTACCTGATTTCTGATCCATTACGATTGCAGCTTTTGCAGCAATTTGAGGAGGCTTCAAATTTTCAGCTTTTATGTTTATAGGGGTCATAAGGAAAGTAAAAATAAGCACGAATAAAAGTGTCTTTTTCATCACTGTCCTCCTTGAAAGTTAATACCTCACATTATGACCCGCTTTTCAACTAATAAATCAATCTAAGTTATTTGTGACAGTTATTGGAGTCGATTTTTTATAAGTTTTATTTTTACTAAAAACATTTTGAAGCTCTTCCATTAATTTAGGCGCTAAATCAATTATTCTTTCAACCATTGCATTTTGATTAACTGGCAAAAGTCTTATCTGACCTTGTCCTACAACCATAAATGCAACAGGCTGCAAAGAAACGCCTGCACCACTGCCACCACCAAATGGCATACTTGACTGCTCATTATTCTGATTTTGTTCTTTGTCTTTATTTTGCATCATCTGAAACTCTCCTCCACCAGCAGCAAAACCAAATGTAACCCTCGAAATTGGAATGATCACTGTTCCGTCTGGCGCTTCTACCGCATCCCCAACAATTGTATTGACATCTATCATTTCTTTAAGACTCTCCATAGTCGTCTTCATTAATCCTTCAATAGGATGATCGCTCATCCAAATCACCTCCGTTTAAAATTTCTTAAGAATTTAATACCATTAATTATAATATTACCATATCTAAAATCTAATATGCAATCAAAGTCGCTTTTTAAAATATTTTCTCCAAAATGGGGATTTATAGATATAGACGGTTTGGTCAAAAATTTTATATTACAATAGACAGGAACAATTAACGTATAAATCACAAAATTAATAACTCCGTATATAATTGAAGTAA
>JASBVU010000298.1 GCA_029960905.1 Thermoanaerobacterium sp. | reverse complement strand
AATTTACTTTTTGCGAATCATCAGATTCCCTTTTAAGTGTATCCGCTGACATATTATTATAAATAATCACAGGATTTTTAACTAAATCACTTCCGTATGTATAATTCTCATCTATGCTAATAATTTCTACGTTATCGTTGTAATAAATAACGTCATAATCAAACGTTAAATCATCTCCTTCATAAAATCGAATAACTTCATTTAATCGTTCAATGATGGTAGAATTGTCCTTCATTTTTTCAGGTAAAATAAAATAGATCTCTTTATTTAAATGATTATCACTCAATTCCTTTATTTTGCTTGATAAATAATCATAAGAATTTTTATTTGCTAAAATTCCTTCCACCTTTAATAAGTTAGAAATATTAGTTAGTAAAAAAGCATCAAATTTTTCGAAAAATTCTCTGTAAAAAGTTGCTTGTACTTTCGCACTCTCTGCAAGAGTATCCGATACTGATCCATCACTATGAGGAACCGGCTTATATTCCAGACGAGTATAATAATAGTCGGAATAGTCTTGAAAAAAAGATTTCTGTTTATATAAATTATAGGATTCAAAAATCAAAGCTAAATTACTAGAAATAATGAAATCAATGATAACTGTGTTAATTTTAAACCATAATTAAGCGATAATAACTTTTTAGAACCCAAGCTATTAGAAAAAACTTCTTTCACATTGTAAAAATACAAATTTAAATAAAACAATGCATTCGATAGTAATAAAATAAAAAATAAAAACAAGGAAATGTCAAATCTAAAAAACACATACGTATACTTTGATAATATGTATAGTATTATTGAAAAAAGAAATACAAACACGAAAGAATCAGTCAAAATATTTTTCCAAATAATCTTGTTTACTGTTTCCCCCATAGTAATTCGAATAAGGTTTTCTTTTTTTTGTAAAATAACGTCATAAAACGATAGTAATAAAATTATGCTTATAATAAGTAGCCAAATAAAAACAATGTTATTCCTTAATTCCTTACTATCATAACCTTTTTTAGGATGATTACCGGCGTACTTATCAATTAAATCCATTTTAAAATCGTGAACATTCTCTTTATTACCAATGACATAAAAATCATGGATATTATCCATACTAGTTATGTTTTCAAATTCATTAAATGTAAAATGAACCTTTCCTAAAAAAGACTTTTATATTCCCGTTCAAATATATTTAAATTTTTATTTATGTATTCTTCGACCCCAGATGTTCCATAAATATCGAATTCAGTGAGAAAAGTGCTACGGGGAGATCTTATGAAAGCAAAGACTTTCGACTTCATTACGATCTGCGGAATTAAGTATATCATTTACCATTTTTTCATCGGTTGTATTCGGTTGTAAATACATTGTCGTATGATTAAATTCAGTATAAAAATTATTTAAATAGAAGATATGACTTTCACCAATAATAAGCATACCGATAAAGAGAATACAAAAACTAATAATATACTTAATTGCTTTCAAGAAGACCCCTCCGAAGTTTTGACCTATATTTTTTGGTAACTGTTGCAGCGAATGCAGAAGTCGATGAACCTATTAAACCTAAAGCTAATGCAGCACAAATTAATTGTTTTTTCATTAACTTTGCCTCCTTATTCATGTCTAAAGCCGGCCGACTTCACCCCCACTATATCAAAATGAACAAAGAATACATCCGTATTTTCCACAAATTTCACGGAAAATACCAATTTTTCTGAAAAATGATGAAAAAAGTAGTAATATAGTGTAAAATTTTGGTGTAAATATTTGTTGGAGGGGTACATATGAACCAAAATTTATGGAATGTGATTCAAACACTATTGGAAACAGAATCAATTGGATCCGCTGAACTTGCACTGGCGAAAGAAAGTTTGGGCCCAGAGGTATTTTCATCACTTGTAGAGTATATGGAAAACGGATTAACAGGAAAAGGTGAAACGTGGGTGTAAAATTGAATGAATATTGTCGAAAGGAATGAAATAAAGAGTTTTTTGAAAAGTCACTTGTCTAGCTCCTTGCTAGAAGAAGAGATACTTCAAAATATTTTCAAACTGTTACACCTCAAAGGAAAAATATTTAATGATAACGAAACCTATTTTTCTTGGGGAGAATTTTATGCATATGTATCCTCATTCAGTTCTAATGAGGATACGTGCACACAATCTGTTATCGCTCACGCTGCGGCCATTGAGCTTCCTATTTTAGCGACGGACATTTTAGATGAGATTTCCGATGATGATCAGAGTGATGAGGTAATAAGCCAGTTATCAATAGGCGAAGCGGTTACTATTGCCAACGCGCTTATGATAGAATCCTTTCAACTTATTCTGAATTACTCAAAAACAGATATGCATCTAAAACTTTCCATTATTTTTCGTCAGCTGCAAAACGCTTGTAGTGGTCCTGAAAAGCAAATCCAATTGAAACGTTTGAAAAGATATCTAGAAAGCTAGGGATAATATGAGAAATAAATCTTTTCCTTTTATCATGCTACCTACATTTATTTCCATCATTTGTTATACCATATTAGACATGTATAATGAATACTTTTCTTTTCAACATTATTTCACTGTGTTCATTGGAGTTGCATTTTTATTAATCGGCATCTACAGCTATCTTCAAAAACCGAACTCTATAGTTGTGCAACACTTTTTAGCGTTAACGTTTATTAGCGGTCTTGCCATTGCTTTATCAAAACCTTCTAGCTTGAATATATCGCCTGCAAGAGAAATCGAGATTATAACTGTTTCTTTTGCACCTTATGTACTTGTCCAATTTTTCGAACATTTTCCTTCTTCCACAAAACCAACATTTTTTCATCAAGTACGTATTGCGACATTGGCTATCGCTATTTTTATAACGATTGTCTATTTTGCAACAAGTTTGATGAATATAAATAACAGTCTGATTGTCAATACAATAGTTCGACCAACTATTATTCTGAACATTCTTTTATCCTTGCTATCCTGTATTGTAATATTTTATTTACACCTTAAATCCAACTCAATTAAAATAAAAAATCAAATTTATATTTTAATTGGTGGTTTAATAATATCATTTTTCCCTGTTACCATATTCCATTTAATTCCAGAAGGGATTTTTACTTTTCGAGGAATTCCTTTTAGCTATAGTCTTAGCAGCATCATAGTCTTTCCAATAACACTTTCGTATCTATTAACAAAACAAGATATTATTGATTTTCGGGAAAGTTTTCAAAAGATCAGTTTCAAACTTTTAGTAGTGATCTTATGTATAATTGTGTTTAATTTATTATTGTCTATGTTTTACAATATCAGTCTAAAGACAGCTATTTTAATTAATACGTTACTAATATGTACATTAATTGTTTATGATCTGATCCAAAATGGATTAGAACTTTTTAAAATGAGAAAATGGCAACTTAAGAATCAAGAAATACAACAAGAAAAA
>JASBVU010000297.1 GCA_029960905.1 Thermoanaerobacterium sp. | reverse complement strand
AGTGGCGGGGATGATAAGCTAATCTGCCTAGCAAAGCCATACGGCTCGCCCCTTTGCGATGAACTATACCCGCAGAGGCTCCATGTCAAGCGACTTTGCTTATGAAACTTTATACAGGAACATAATTATTTGCCATTCGATGCATTTTTTAATTGTCAAAAACATTATTTTGTAGGTGTAAAATATTTTTCTAAAATATCTATCGGTTCAATGAATACATGACAGAATTTTTTGCAAGGGCTAGAATAAAATTTTACACTGTTGGCTCCATACTCTTTCACTAAACCTTCTCGAATCTCCTCCTTTATTTTGTCCCCGCATTCACCGCTACATCCTAGTTCTAAACACTTAGGCATTAACACTGTTTTTTCTTTTGCTACCTTTATCTTCGTTTTAGTAATCGCATTTTTAGATCTTCGAGGTTTCTTTTCAACAGTAGTTATTTCTTGTTTGATAACTGGAATTTCCCATAGAATATCCTTTACAACAATGTCGTCCCTTGCATATGGTTTATATTTAGCCTTAGCACCTTCATGAAACTTCTTTGTTAAAAACCTTCTTACTTCCTCAAAAGAACGGGTTATACGGTATCCCTTATTTTTTAATTCTTCTTGGACCTTTACACCGTATTTTGTACTAGTGAAAATTCGTGAATCTAGAATAGTAAATATACCAAAATCGTTAATGTCACGAATCAGTCTACCCGCAGCTTGATTAAGCTTATTTATCATATGCGGAATTGACACCATATTAAAAAATTCATCTTCGTAACCTTGCCCTATTAACCTCAAAAAAGGATCGTCAGGGACCGGAAAGGGTAATTTACTTAATATAACAGACACTAATGATCTTCCGGGAACAGAAAATCCAGAAAAAAAGCTGCCTGAGCCAACCAATACACTTGTTTCATCATCTTTAAATTGCTTTGTTAATTTCTCTACACCACCTTGATCTTGTACAAATAAATTAATATTTTGTTTTCTTAAAAAAGGCGATAGATTCTTAGAAATACTTATCATATGTTCCTTTGATGTAGTTAGTATAAGACTTCTACCCTCAGTCAATGAAATTAATGACTGAATTTCCTTATTGACACTTTCAATATATTTCGAACTATGTGGATCCTTAATATGCTCAGGGACATAAACTATAGCTTGATTTTGATAATCAAATGGTGTATCTAATTTTTTAGTAATGACTTCTTTACTATTTAATCTCCATTGATTAATTACCGAGTCGAAATCACCATTAGATGTCAAAGTACCAGACATTATAATAATCTTGTTATTGTCTGAAAGAAACTCCATAAATCTTCTAAAATCTGACGGAAATGTTTCTGAAATTAAGCTAAATTTCTTATCTTCATAGTTAATCCATTTAACATACTTATCATCAAATATATTTTTTAACATATTTGATATATCTTCAAGTTCATGATTATTTTGATAGTATGTACTATAAAATTCTCTTGTAGAACTTTCTATCAAAGAATCATTTACTATGGCATTCAATTCTTTTAATATTGGAAAAATTTCAACCGGTATTGGGTAACGTCCTTGTGAAGAGATTTTATCAGACTTTGCTTTATCACTTAGAATTTTTTCGATTGAATTAATGAGTTGTTCATATCTTTTTTTATGTTTGTTTGATATTTCTCTTTTTAGAAATTTAATTGTATGTAGAGTAAAAGACTCCTCCAACTGATTTAAGAAATTTTCTAAGAAATCATGTGCTTCATCAATAATTATTATTCCGGGGTATATCGGAACAATAGAAGGTTTTTGGGGTTCAGTAATGACATTAAGCACGGATCTTATCAGTTGATCATGGTTGGTTATTATTAAGTCATTATTGACAGACATAAAGTTTTGTCTATGAACATATGAAGGACACACTAAGGAGTGATCGCAGCGTTCACACTCTCTCATAGATGCATTAAGGGCTACCTTGGACCATTTTGAATCTGAAATATCTTGTTTATATTTGTCTTCCAATTCATTTCTTTGCCCGGTTTCAGCTTCACGAAAGAAATTACTAAATAATTCTCTTTCTTTCGAAGAGAAATTATCTTTCTTTGCGCGCAATTCTCTATGGCAATAATAATGACTTTTTCCCATTGCCAATATCGGTTGTTTCACTAACGATAATTTTTTTAGCAAAGGAACTTCACTATACATTAATTGTCCCTGAAGATTGTTCGTAGCGGTAGCATAAACAACCCTACCATTTTTACCTTTATTTGATTGAAGCATTGAAGGAATAAGTGCACCTAAAGACTTGCCCGTACCAACAGGGGCTTCAATTAGCATAATTCTTCTGGATTCTTTTTTATCCAAAAAAGCGGCTATGTCCATAGCCATTTGAACTTGTGAAGCTCTAACAGTTTTTGTTTTATAGTATTCTAGTAATTTATTTTCAAAAATATCAAATAATTTTTCCGCTTTTGTTTTCAATTCTTTACCCCCTATATCAACCGTTCGTTCATATAAGCGAATAATACCACATAAATACGTTTCTTTTTTATGATACACCTAACACAACGCTTTATGATAAATTCATGCATTCTTTGCTTTTGTTATATGTTTCCAACATAATTTTTTCTTTTTGTTCATCCAACAACAAATCAGCATCTAACCATTCATATAATAAATTAGTAGCTGAATTATCGATATGACCAATAATAGATTCCACTAGTTCTTTTGATATGTTTGTTTATTAAACGATTTCCAATCAATGAGCGAAAATGCCCTGATTAACCTAACATTTTGTCGCATAGCATGTAAAATTTCAATTAATCGTTCCTGATCGATGAGACGCTGGGGGAAAAAGATACAAAGGTCTATTACACTAATAAGCTTTTCCATCGCACTAGCAAAAGGATCGACAAATGGTACACGTTGTATTTCACTGAATAGTTTATAGCAATAATCAGCTACTGTATCAATCTCGTCATCTCCCAAGATTGGTACTAGTTGATTCTAAAACTGGATAAGAGCTGGGAGCATCGTTCGACTAGACATGTATAACTATTTTTCCGCAAGGTACGGGTATACCAGATTAAGTTGTCGGCAAACGTTGTAGATTACTGATAAAGTATATTTCTCTCATTCTCTGTTACATCTGATAAGGCTTCAAAACTGAAAGCATTTTTTAATTGTTTCTCTTGGCCAAGTAAAATAGCTAGCAATGTCCCTTTTACTTTATGGTTATTTTCTATATCCATTGGTGTGGCACCAAGTTTTTGTTGGTCGATAGCTATTGTCGTTAACCATCGATTGGACATTTTAAAGTTCCGGCATAAAGTAAACGCCTTCAATCCAATTAGTGCTTGTACGTAACGCTCAAATATCACTCTTCTTGCTTTTACACGTTCATCCAACACTTCAAGCTGAGCACGGCCTATACCGGCAAAAATATTGCTT
>JASBVU010000296.1 GCA_029960905.1 Thermoanaerobacterium sp. | reverse complement strand
GGTTTCGATGCTGGCGCTGGCGATGTGGGGCAGGACGACTACATTAGGCAGTTCGGCCAGCCCTGGTGCCATGGCCGGCTCGTTTTCGAAAACATCCAGCCCGGCACCGGCGATTTGCCCGGCGCGCAGGGCAGCCACCAGAGCTTTTTCGTCCACCACCGGCCCCCGGGAGGTGTTGATCAGATACGCCGTAGGCTTCATCAGGCTGAGTTGTCGCTCACCGATCAGGTGATACGTGCTGGCGTCCAGATTCACGTGCAGGCTGACAAAATCCGCCTCACGCAGCAGGTCGTCCAGTTCGCGATATTCGATGCCTTGCTGCGCCTCTTCCGCTGCCGGCCGTCGCCGGGCGTCATAGTACAGGACCTTCATATTGAAGCCACGAGCACGGCGTGCCACGGCCTCGCCAATGCGGCCATACCCCACGATGCCCAGAGTCTTTCCGTAGATTTCAGTACCCATTATTCTCTTCCATCCGCCAGATTTCACAATTCTATCTACAGCAAGTAAATTCCTTGCAAGCACGAGCATGAGCCCAATTACCAAATCAGCCACGGAGTTATTATTAGCGTTTGGAGTATTTGTTACAACAATTCCTTTTTTCTTTGCAGCATTCAAATCAACATTATCATATCCAACCCCGTATCGAGAAATAACCTTCAACTTCTTGCCTGCATTAATTACATCTTCAGTTACTTTATCGTTACCTACTATCAGTGCATCAGCATCTTTCACTAAAGGTATAAGTTCTTCTGCACTTAAAGGCCTATCAACAGGAATCTTAACCACTTCACAGTCATTCCCTTTTAATATATTGAACGGCTCATCACTGCTCTCACCAAACGATCTAGCAGTAATCACAACTTTATACTTAGACATTGTATCACCCCTTGAAAATCCAATGTTATTTACTGTTTAAATTGCTTTTTAATTATCCGATATATGCGTTATTTACTGCTTAATAATATTACCACTCAGCTACCGTTCCATCGTAATTCCTCCACTTTGGGTTAGTCCAATGTAATCCTTCCATATCAACTTTTTTGACTAATTCTTCATCGATTTCAATACCAAGTCCTGGGCCCGTTGGAATATCGACAAAGCCATCCTTATACGCAAAGATTTCTTTATTCTTTACAAAATCAAGTAAATCAAAACCTTGATTATAGTGTATGCCTAAGCTTTGTTCTTGTATAAACACATTAGGTGTACAGATATCTAATTGTAATGTAGCAGCAAGTGCAATTGGACCATACGGAGCATGTGGAGCTACAGCTACATCAAACGCTTCTGCCATAGCAGATATTTTTTTAGCTTCAAGAATACCCCCTGTTAATGCTACATCGGGTTGAATTATATCTACAACACCGCTTTTTAATACATCTTTGAATCCCCACCTAGTATATAATCTTTCACCTGTCGCAATAGGTATGGATGTATAACTTGCTATTTCCTTCAGTGCTTCATTGTTTTCGGGTAATACAGGTTCTTCTATAAACATCGGCCTGTATTTTTCCAATTCTTTAGCTAAAACTTTAGCCATTGCCTTATGAACACGTCCGTGGAAATCTATCCCTATCTCCATTTCATAACCAATAGCATCTCTTATTGATGCCACTCTTTCAATAACAGCTTCAATTTTTTTATATGAATCAATATAATGAAGTTCCTCTGTGGCGTTCATTTTTATTGCCTTGAAACCTTTATTCTTCCTATCCAAAGCTGCTTCCACTACATCTGAGGGTCTATCTCCACCAATCCATGAGTAAACCATTATTTTGTCTCTTGCTTTTCCGCCCAAAAATTCATATACTGGCATATTATAATATTTGCCTTTTATGTCCCATAATGCCATTTCTATGCCTGATAAAATTGTCATATTTATAGGACCGCCTCTAAAAAAGGACCTATATATTACTTGCCACATATCCTCAATTTGTCTCGGGTCTTTATCAATAAGATACTCTCCCATTTCATATGCGCCTGCAACAACTGTTTCTGTTTTAGTACCCGAAATCAATTCACCCCATCCACTAATCCCTTCATCTGTATCTATCTTTAAAAATATCCATCTTGGTTTTACCTTATATACCTTTAATGATGTAATCTTCATCTTTATTTCTCCCCTCCTCATTTTAATGTCTTACTTGTGTTGAACCTTTTTTACTCTCAGCTTCTTATAATCTAAGGAATGTTTTATTACCTTACCACGAACACCAAATCTCTTGATTTCTATATATACACGTTTCTGAAAATCCATATATCTCTGCTTTTGTTAATTTACCATTACATACATCTATTATTTCTTGTAAAAGCATTTCACCACATTCTTTAATGCCTTTTTTACCTTCAATTATATCCGAAACATCTAAATCAATATTATCCGACATGTTTTCATACGTTTGTTTATTTCCCGTTATTTTAATTAAAGGTATAATAGGATTACCAATAGGAGTACCTCTCCCTGTGGTAAATACACATATCTGCGCTCCTCCAGCTACCATCCCCGTAACAGATTCAATATCATAACCTGGTGTATCCATTATAATGAGACCCTTTTCTTTCGGAATTTCTCCATAACGTACAACTTCATTAATAATACTTGTTCCACCTTTCATAATCGAACCTAATGATTTTTCTTCTAAAGTACTCAATCCTCCTTTAATATTTCCCGGTGAAGGATTCGCGCCCCTAACATCTATTCCTAATCTAATAAACTCGTTTTCTAAATTTTTAACTATTGTTAATAAGTTATTCCTAACTTTTTCATTTTTTGTTCTTCTGGCTAATATATGTTCCGCTCCAATGAATTCTGTAGTCTCACCCAAAAATACTGTAGCCCCTTCTTTTATTAAAATATCACTGCAATATCCTAATGTTGGATTAGCAGCTATTCCAGAAGTAGCATCAGAGCCTCCACAATTAGTTGCTAATGTTATATTAGAAATGTCAACTTCTTCACGCTCTATTTTTGACATCTCTTCTACCATTTTTCGTGCTAATTTAATTCCCTTCTGTATGGTTTTTAGTGTTCCTCCCTCTCTTTGTATACTTATGACTTCTACTGGTTTATTACTCCTTTTTTTAACTTCTTCATATAAATCATAAGCTTGAATAGTTTCACATCCCAATCCAACTATAATGGTTCCATATACGTTAGGATTTAAAGCCAACCCTATTAAAGTCCTGTGCATAAGCTCCACGCTACTTCCAATTTGTCCGCATCCCTTTGGATTAGTTATATATGTCGTACCTTGAACTTGTTCTGATATTAATCTCGTTGTTTCATTTGCACATCCTACAGAAGGCAAAATTAAAACTTTATTTCTTATTCCATATTTACCATCTGGTCTTTTGTATGCCTTAATTTTCATTTCTTACCCCTCACGCTCTCTATATTATCTATATGAACACACTGGCCAATTTCTATAGATTTAATAGCTTTACCTATAACCTCCCCATAT